>NZ_DOPT01000098.1:0-94609 GCF_003512625.1 Herpetosiphon sp.
ATACTGGCAAAACTCAACTGCTGTGCCTGAATGATCGCGGCGGCATCCGCGTTGTATTTCGCCAGTTCGCGCTGGAGCTGCACCAACAACGCTTGGTAGCGCTCGTTCGCATACAACTGCGACTCGCTGACCGTTTGCCCATCGGCCTTAGCCTGGCTCATTTGAAACGCCAAGGCTTCCATTTCCGCCTTCAAGGCCGCTTCGACCGTGCGCCAGCGTTTGGTCAGATCGTCCATCGCGCTCGCGTTCTGGGCCTGAAGCTCAGCACGGAATTGATTGGCAATGGCAACCGCGTCGATCATTGCGGCTGCTCCAATCCGGTGCTGGCAGCGCCACTATCGAGCCGTGCTTGCTGCATCGCCAAGGCTGCACCTAAGCTTCGGGCGCTGCGAGCCTGCTTTTCTTCCTGCTCGGCAGCAATGCGGGCTTTCTCGGCATCCACATCTTCAACCTCTATTAAGCTCAAGAACAGGTCGTGACTGATCGCCCCTTTTTCGTAGGCGGCTAATAAGAAGTTGCGTTCCTCGCTGCTCAAGCTGCCCAGCCACAACCGTGGCGTGACATCCGCCCGCAAGGAATCAAAGGCTTGGGCACGCCCCGCAAAGTGGGCCGCTAAGGCTAAGGCCGCTTCGAGCACCCAGCGCACCAGTTGCTTCAACGCTGTAGCTGTTGGCCCTAGGGACATCGCAAAATCCAACAATGCTTGTTTGCGACTTTCGCCACTCGCTACTGCGTCACCACTCAACAGCGCATGCAGTTGCTTGCACTCCTTGAGCATCCGGCTATAGATTGCTGCGTCGGTGTCAATGAACGTGCCCACGGGAACGGGATCACGCCATTGCACCGATGGGGTGGTGTAGCCCGTGATGCGCTCAATCTGTCCATCTTTTTCGCGCATCGGCAGCCCGACCAAATTGGTGGTTTTGCCCGGCCCGATGTCATACGGGCGATACACACGCGTTTTTTTGCCCGGGTTGGTTGGATCATCGACCTCATCAAAGGGCATTTGGGCATTGGTCATCACGCGCTCAACAAATCCGCTAATCACGATGTTGTGTTGGAGCATCGTCAACGTCATATTGAGCGCCTTCTGCATTTGCTGCATCGGTAACCCGATCAAGGGTTTGCAGGTGATTTCGATCATCAGTAAGTGACCCATGAGCGGCAGCCGCGTTTCTCCGGTAACGGCTTCGCCTTCGAGTGTGCGCATCACGGTATCGAGGCCATCAAGAAAGGTCACTTCAGCCACTTCCTGTTTCGCGTCGTTGGTGTAGACATACACACCACAGGCCTGCATCGTGGCCGTGTCGCGGCTCACGCCAGCCTGCTCGGGTGAAAGTCCATCCAACCAAATGAGATTCAAGGCATCGGCCAAACTGGGCTGGCGCTGAATCACGCCGCCTTCGACAACGGCAGGGGGCACAAATAACCGCAGGACGGCGCGGCCATGCACCACGGCGGTGGCAATGCTTTCTTGTAGGATACCCAGCACATTCCGTTGATCCCACCAGCTCGTCATGGCGGCTTCCGCTTCATCGAGCAATGCTTGCTCTTGGGTATTCGGCTGTTCCTCCTCCAGTAATGGACGACGCAGGGCATAGCTCCATTGAGGTTCCCGCCCGACTGCACCATTCGCATGCCGCTCAATCACCTCGGCAATGACATTGCTGGAAACAAACTCGCGTTGAATACGCGTCATCACCTCGGTCGCGCCCTTATCGGTTGATGCTGGAGCGGGGCCAGTCCACGCCGCGCCACCTTGCCAGTGATCGCCATCGCGAAACAGCACCGCGCTTTTGACCGCTTCCGGCGTGGTTGGCAAGCGTTTTTTGGCGGCTTCAACCGACAAATTGTCAAAGGCTGTTGGCATCGATACCCCTTGTTTAGTAGCTATCCCACGAGCCAGCAATGGCTTCGTCTTCGACTTCCGTTGGTTGACTGGCAACCATGAGAGCGATGGCCCATGCCATCACGAAATCATCGTGATAGCCTGCGGGTGCGCCTGTCCCGCCGTTCTTCAAAATCCGATAAATCGCTAGTTCATTCAGCGCCGTTTGATTGCGAATTTTTACCAACACATCGCGCAGTGCCGTTGCTAACAGGTCAATCATTTGTGGCTTGGTCTGGGCGTTGGTCAGCCAGCCTGCTCGCCCATCAAGGCCATACACGATGCGCGTGAATCCGGCCAGCTTCATCGTCGTCAGTACCGCGTGGCCGTGATTGTTCCGTTCGACCGCAACCGTGGCCCCGTACCCATCCGACAACGCCATCAAGATGCGAGCGTATTCATCCGGTTCCCACTTGCCGTGGACGCTGACCATTTCCTCCCATGACACTGCGTCGATTAGGGTGGCAGCGCAGAAGTCGCCGTGCTCCAGCCCTTCGGCTACGTCCGCTGCCAGAATGTAGCGCCGTCCTTGTTGCGGCAATTGATACATCGTTACGCCGTCAAGCTTGTCCAGCGCATCGGGTAACGATTCCGCTGCTAAACCGTCACTCGGTGTCTGCTGAAGCAACCACGGCATTTTGAACCGTGTGCGCCCTGACACCAAAAAGGCTTCTTGCGCGGTTGAGGGATATTCCTGCCGAACCATATCAAGGTCGGTATACTCCTCAAGCTGCTCTTGATACCACTGGGCATCACGGGTTGGTCGCGCCCACCATGGCAGAAAAATAGTTTTGAACCGATTCTTGGCACTGAGTGCCTTGACCCATAATTGATGAAACAGATTGCCAATCCCGTTGGCTGTGGAGAGAACAATCAGTTGGCCGCCGCCGTCAATCGTGGGCTTGAGCGCGGTATACAACTGCTTAGCCCAAATCAAGAATCCGGCTTCGTCCAAAATCACGAGCGATGCAGTGAACGAACGCCCTGCCCCTTTGGTCGCGGGCAGTGATTTAACCCGACTGCCATTCGCCCATTCCAGTTCGGTCGTGTTGTCCGTCACCAGCGCTGGCGAGGCTTCGCGCATCCAATCGGGTAAGCGTTCATACAACCGTTTGACCCGATGAAGCATCTCGTCCGCTTCGCCTTGACCTTTACTGAAGATCAGCACCACCTTGCCCGGTTGGAACAGGCAGAGCCACAGGGCATAGGCACAACACAACCAGCTAATACCCAACTGCCGCGCCTTCAAGATCAGAATTAGACGCTGAAGCAGAAGCGTCCACAGGACTTCAATCTGCGCAGGCCAGAGCGTAAACGGCATATCGCCGCTGCCATCACCAAGACCCTGCGCGTCGTCTATTCGTCCGTAGTTGTGGGTGAAGTAGGCAGGGTCGGCATGGCACTTTGCCAATTCGACAGCTTTCGACATTGTTCCTCACGCCACTGTTTTAATTCATCAGCTGCTTGCGCCATCGCCGGACTATCAATCGGAATTGGCGCACCGCCCCTACCCGTATGCTCAGCGCGATCAACCCACATTGCGTGATACTTGCCTAGTGTGATCAACGCACCTTGTGCGTCGTACAATTCAATCGATTC
Organism: Herpetosiphon sp.; assembly: GCF_003512625.1. Classification (NCBI taxonomy): domain Bacteria; kingdom Bacillati; phylum Chloroflexota; class Chloroflexia; order Herpetosiphonales; family Herpetosiphonaceae; genus Herpetosiphon; species Herpetosiphon sp. The sequence continues at coordinate 3,488 of NZ_DOPT01000098.1, forward strand.
CCCCTTAGGGCCGACCGAGTATTTTTTGATAAGGTGCATCACGCCACGGTGCTCGGCTTTGACTAAGCTGAGATAGGTCGCCGGACGCATGGCCTTTTCTTCAACCTCCTCTAAAACAATCTCTTTTGAGCTACCTTTCTTATCAACACTGACTAAAATGCGCCGTTTGATGACTGTTCGCTCTTCTTCGCCAATAAAAAAGAAATCATCCATCGAGGTGCGAGCCTGCTGTGCGAGCCGTCCCACAATCTCGGTCTTACTAATAATGTCGTCGGCGCGGCGTGCAATCTCGGCCTTAATGTTAGGTTTTGTCAGGTTTTCTGATCCGATGCTCCGCGCTGAGCGTTCCGCATACCCAGCCCGAATTGCCGCTTTCGTGGCATTGAAATCCACGAGATATTCATCGACAAAGCGCCGTTGTCGCGTGGTCAATGGTTTTTCTGCTTCGGGATTGGTCATATTGGCCTGCCTCGGGTTGGGATTAAGACTTTGAGACAATGACCCATTACTCGATTAATTAAGGATTAATTGGGTCTTGTCGCCGCTAGCGCGGCGGGTAGTAATATTGTTGGCTTTCATCACTGGGTTCTTGGTCAATGATGCTGAAAAATCGCCACAAATCGACATTGATGTAGATCAAAAAGCCATACACAAAGCCGATATAGCTCAACGCACACCACAGCATGGGTTATTCGGATTCCTGCGTCTTTTTATACTTTTCGGCCATCACAAGATCACGAAGCAATGTTTCACTAAACGGCAAGCCGTATTGGGTAAGATAGCCACTGGCAACTTGTACCGCCTTTGCCAACAGATCTTCAGCTTTAAGGCCGTGGGCTTCAGCAGCACGAAGGCCAGCTTTGACAGCCCCATACAGTGCGTCGCGCTGCTCGGCCCCAAGGTTTGCATCAGCCCACGTGTGCAAAGCTTCGGCGGCTTTTGGGGCAATTGATTTCAAAAATCCAATAACAAATGAGAGAACGGCAACGATCATCAAGGCCAGCAACGTTTGGGTGAGGGTCATAGCGATGCTCCTGTGTTAAGTGGTGATAGGTATTCGTCGATGGGGTCAAGCCCGTTGTGTTGTTCATCCGTTCGAGGGCTAGTGGTTGGGCGATCAAGGCCAGCCCGACGCGGCTTTTTCGGCAAGGGGATTTGATGGTGATGGCAGGTGTCTTCGAGGGCTTGAATATAGAGCTGCGCATCCATCAGCGCATAGGCATCAATTGTCCAGCGCTCACGAGCATTGATCACTTCACGGCGTAGAGCACTCATGGCTAGATCGAATTGCGCACTGAGCGCGGCTAGTTCTCGCTTGGCTGCATCACGTACTGCATGAAGTTCGGCCTTGAGGCTTACATTTTCGCGCACGACCGAAAGATAACCCCGCGCAAACATCCATGCACCAACCATCACCACAATGGTGAGTCCAATCAGCCAAACAACAGCCCCGATTAACAAACTATCCATAAAGCACCATTCAAGCTAAAAAACAAAGCTCGCGCTAGTTCTCAAGGAACTAACACGAGCCGCTTCTTCGTGAGCGTGATACCAGCGACAATCATCAAGCCAGCCATCACGAACGGATATGCAAATGTATCAAGAATTTAGCACACTTGTTTTCAATCGTCAAGTAGTTTGCCTAACGATCCCTAGTCGTTGTTTTTTGCGTCGCTGCCGTTTTGGCGCATACCAAATCGTTTGGTTCTTGCATGCGCCACAGGTGATTGGGGTTGTGGTTGTGATGCAGGCAATCCCACAGATTAATGCAAAACCATCATGCGGAATGAAACCCAACGGCGTACCACAGTGGGAACAATAAAAGATTTGAAATTTCATGACTTTATCCCACATATCCCACATATCCCACATTTTTCAAATTCCGAAAATTTCGGAATTTGGTGTCAGTTCCCTTTTTGTAGTGGTGAAACTGGTGTCACTGTAGGATTGGCTAGTGTCATTGGTCGATGAACAAACCGAACGCCATCTAAAAACACATTATCAAGCTGAAGGCGTAATCCGGCTTGATTCTGGTTGAACTTCAATGGTACGCCGCTGATCTGGCAATAGACGATCGCGCTGCGCAACATCTCCAGCGCTTCGGTTGGTGTCACTGGTTTGTACCGCTGATTGGTTTGGTTGGTTGGTGTCACTTTCTTTTTCTTGGGCTTGGGTTTGGGCTGCTCGGTTTCGTCCGTAGATGTGTTTGTTGACGGCATATTGGGCCTTCCGTTCATCATCAAGCTGGTCAAAGGTGCCACCATACCGCGATGGTCGATAATCCCCGCTGCCTTTGCGCCACTGCCAATACTTGCCCCGTTCTTTGATTTCTCTGCGCCACTCCAAAATGTTGAATTCATCGAAGAGCAGCGGTAATTGTTCAAAATCATTGGTGTCAGTTGCAAAATCATTAGTGTCAGCCGATTCATTGGCTAGTGTCAGTGGGAGATCGGCCAACGATTGGGGTGTGATGCAGCTGGTGTCAGGCTGCACCACATCGGTATCAATCGTTGGCGCTAATCGTTTTTTGGTTGATCAGCATACCCTTCGTTGTTGGTATAAATAATGGGCGTGGTATCAAAAGGTAGTTCCTGCTGTGGTTCAATGTGATCATGGGTTTGGCTATGAAGTGACTCGGTTTGATCATGGTTTGAACCATTCAATGGCAGGCCGACGATTTGGCGGGTAATTTGAAGTGCTGAATTGTATGCCCCCTGCTCGGCAACCTTGGCAATATCGCTCGCCTGTAATGCCATCATCAGCGATTGCTTGACTTGGGCAATTTGCTTCATCGCAAATTCATGCTCGGCACTCACTCGCGCATACTCCGCCTCACGCATCAAAGCCCGTTTTGAGGTTTCAAGCAACCGATCCGACTGCCGATCCTTTTGTCCATCATCGGCCAGATAGACCAAGCCCCAGCCGATAATCGTGATAGCTGGGCCAATGAAGGGGATCGCTAATTGCCACATGGTGAAAAAGCTAGATAGCTCAAGCTTCTTAATAAGCTGATAGCTGGTGGTAGCATTGATTGCCAGCACCGCAACATCAACCAGCCAAAACAGGATACCCACAATGAATTGAGTGCCAGGCGCTAACCAATAGTGCAATGCGAGTGGAATCAAGCAGGCACTAATGAAGGTTCCCAAAATCCCAATGCCGACGAGGGCTTGCATCAAGGGCGATTCGCTAATATCGCCCAAGGCGAAGCCTACTAGCACTTCCATCATGACAATGGATAGAACATAGGCCAGCCCGCTACCAAAGATGATCAACGATTTAATGGATTGGCGGTTATGTTGCTCTAACATAGAATGCCCCTAATATGCTACGTTTCTGACCAGTGGGGTTCGATACGCAGTCCATATTTGGGGCATGGTGAAGTTACGGGTTGGTGGTTGGCTGCCCACCCGGCTCACCAACCAGAGTTGTTGCTGAAAAGCGACAACTCTTTTTTTGTGCCCAAATTTAAGCTTTGCTGGCCTGCATACCAAGAAACATGTGGAGGTGGGCGGCGTGCTCTTGGACATGGCGCAGATTGTAGAGCAACAACTCGCCAAATGGCACTTGGCCCCATGGAAAGCTACAGTTACGCAAGGCTTGCTCAGCTGAGAGATTCGTGATCGTGGTTTGGCAGGCTTGGCGGCAATGAGCCAAATATTCGAGCAACTCAGCGCGAGTATAGGTGCGCGGAAGGCTTTCGTTGGCCTGCATTTCTACCAAATCAAATGGCGCTGGTGGCATAAAACCTTCTTCAGCTCCAGTCAGATAGAGATCAAGCCAAAAGAGTGTGTGATAGGCCAGATACCAGAAGCGCGAAAAGCCCGCCGCAACCCATTGATTTGGCTCGTCTGGCCATAATTGTCGTTCCCACAGGTGCTCAGGGCACGTGTTAAGCGCCTGTTCAAGGTTGGTAATCGTCGTGTCGAACTGTCGCCAGAGCATCGCTTGGTTAATAATCATTCAACAAAGCTCCCGATTGCTAAAACGCCAGCAACGACTCGCTAAAAGTGAGCCGCTGAGGCGTGAAACATGAATTATCAAGCGTGGTGATAGCTTGCAATAAACGCTAGTATTCTTCGGGCAAGGCTTCGCCAGTTTCGAGCAAGGTTTTCAAGTTGCTCAGAATCCATGTCCAGCCACCGCTGTTGAGCCCTTGGTAGGTAGCGGTTTCGCCTTGGAAATCTTCGTGCACAACTGTTACTTTGGTAATGCCACCAGGCATTGCTTCTAGCTCCCACGTTACTTTGGTTGGCGCATCTTCGTTCATCGGTGGCCAGAGCGAGTGGTAGGTATGGACTAAGCGATTGGGGGCATCGACCTCAACCACTTGGCCTTCAACAATCGCTGCTCCATTGCTGCGCTGGTAGTTGAAGGCTGAACCAACCGCTAAATTGGTGTCAACTGTGCAGCCATAATAGTAGCGCGTGGTGAACTCTGGCTTGATGATTGCCTCCCAGACTTGTTGTTGTGAGGCTCGGATAATGGTTTGATAGACCAACTTCGGCTTTGCTGCTGTGGTCATGCTACTTCCTCCTTCAAGCACCATTTTGAGATCAACTAAGGCCATCGCTCGCGCTGCGGCATATTTGTTGATCCAACGGTCGGAAATAAGCTGAATTGGGACGGGATTGAGATAGTGCAAGCGTTCGCGGCCAACTTTACGGGTGACAATCAGGCTAGCTTCTTCAAGCACCCGCAAATGTTTCATTACCCCAAAACGGGTCATCGGTAGTGCCGCTTCTAACTCCTTGAGCGTGCGGCCATCGCGTTCAAACAGCAGATCAAGCAACTGCCGCCGTGATGGGTCCGCCAAAGCACGAAAGATAAGTTCTTGTTCCATAGGTTTATTATATGTGACTAAATGGTCACATGTCAAGAGCTTTTTGAAACATTTGTTTGCAAAAGCTGAAATTGGTGCTGGCGAGGAGGGAATGATTTGCCGATCGCGTTACAATTGAAGTGCTAGCAGGATCGATTGCTTGATGGAGAACCCAATGGCTAAATTGCACCCTGAGCTAACCCCTGAATTACAGGCATTTATCGCGCAACAACCACTATTTTTTGTGGCGAGTGCTCCCTTGGCTGCCGATGGCCATGTCAATCTTTCGCCCAAAGGCTTGGATTGCTTGCGCATTCACTCGCCACAACAGGTTGCTTACTTGGATTTAACTGGCAGTGGCAATGAAACCTCAGCGCATATGTTGGAAAATGGTCGGATTACCTTGATGTTTTGTGCTTTTGTGGGAGCACCACGGATTTTGCGTTTGTATGGCCGTGGGCGGGTGATTCTGCCAACGATGGCTGAATGGGAACCCGAGCTAGCGCAGTTTCCGCACTATCCATGCATTCGCCAAATTGTGTTGGTTGCGGTCGAGCGGGTGCAAACATCGTGTGGTTTTGGCGTGCCCTTGATGGAGTTGGTTGGGCAGCGCGATACAGCCTTACGTTGGGCTGAGGCCAAGGGCGAACAAGGCCTAGCAACGTATCGCTCCGAGAAAAATCTCGCAAGTATTGATGGCTTGCCAACGCACTTGGCGAGTGAGGCTGGTTAATCCAGTACCAACGGAGGGAGCCACATACCAAGTGATGTGGCTCCCTTTATTGCTAGGAATGTTGCTCAATAAATTCGCTTACTTTGGTAAACCATTGTTTGGTCAGTAGATCCTTTTCGCGCATGACAACCCGTGCCATTTTAATGATGGTTTCGGCAGCCTCAAGTTTCTGGGGAATACCTTGTAATTCTTCCCATTGTTGAATATAGCGGCTAATTTGGCTGACAAATTGATTGGGACGCAAACGGTTAAAATCAGCCAAAAATTGCTCTAAGGCATCTTGTTTGGGGTCGCGTGGTGGTGAGGCCAACTTCAATCGACCATAACCACTAGAGGTTTTAGCTCCAACACCATATTCCAGCAAGGCTTTTTCCAGAATTGCAAACGCTGCTGTGACCCACGCTTGATCGCCACCGATGGCAAATAAATAGCTGCCTGTTGCACTCAGGAAGGCCACCGGATTGGGCGAATCGAAGTCGGTGGGCGCTTGTAAATTGCCTTGCTGATAGGTCATATGATGCGGAGTCATCACATCAATCGCGAGCGGTTGGCTGCTATTGGGAATATACAAGGCATCAAAGAAGGTCAGATAGCCAGCGCTTTCAGGATGCCCAAACATCGTTTGGTAGGCATTCAACGGCTTTTCAGCTTGGGTTTCTGAACCTTTAGTCCAATCGTCGCCAAGCTGTTGCCGTGCATAGGCAGCTACCAAGCCTTTGATCGCGCTGCCTGGAATATAGGGCACACCATAGGTATGATGCAAGCAAATCGAGGTTTCGATTGGGCTGGTATTACCTAAACCGACAATCATGCGCCCTTGAACTTCGGCCTTGCGAAAAGTTGCTCCAGCCTGCTCAAGGTTCGCTGCCCAACGATTATAAAAATGTGTATACAGGGCTGGTATTTGTAGGCCTGCCACTTGTTCAACCAAGCTAGCTTTGGCTTTGCTCTCATCATCAGCGCTGCCTTCGGTTAAAAATCGATTGAGCCATAAGCCCGCGTGGGTATTTGGGGCAGGTTTGATCTGGGCTAGTGCTGTTCTACGCATTATTTTCCCCGCTATCTGACTCTGTGGCCTCACTCGCCTCCAAATCAAGGATCGATTGGGCAAAGCGTTTGAACCAAACCAACACTGCTAGTGTTTGCCGCGTCAAGCGCATATATTCGGTGATTTGGGCAGTGCGGCTCTGGTCAAGTAATTCTTGGGTATTTTGGTAGCCTAAAACATCGGCCAAATCTTCAAGAAACTGTTTTTGTTCGGCTTTTTTGCGGGTGCTGGCAAAATGCAATGCTTGGACAAGCCCAGCACTCCGAATCATGATTGGTAAGGTAAATGCTAAATTTCCATAGCGTGTGCGTATATCTTTTGATTCACCGCTATAGGCGTTGGCCTTGGCATAAACCTTGGTTGCATAACGTTGCTCAAGGGTTTGACGTTGGCTCATTGACATTAGCGATCTCCTTGCGCTATAGTAAGTTGACATAAACCACAGCCAACTGTTGCATTCCCACCTAATTGGATGATTCCCTGATTGGCTACTTCGATAATTGCAGTTATGACTTGATCGCGATTGGCACTGCGTTTTTGGTCGTTGATCGCGACAATTCCGGCCAAAATTGTTTCAGCAGGTAGGGCTTCTTCATACCAAAGCCCGCCTTTGGTTACAACCTTGGTATTGTCATCAAGCCGAATGCGAGCGGTAATTTCGGTTGCGGTGGTCACCAAGAAATTAAAAATCTCATCGGGTACAATACATAGTCGTTCTTGAAGAATCGTTTGCCAATCGGGTTTATCAGGAAACAATTGCTTAGCCAGCCAGCCAGCCCAAGCATCAGCTCCTGGTGTTGCTTCAAGGTCAAGATCTTCAAGATAGACTTTTTGTTGGTAGCTTAATACGCTATTTTGGCTAATTAAGGCTAGCTCACTGCGTTTAATTTCTGGCAGCCAAAGATTGCTGGTTTGGGCCTCACGGGCAAATCGGCTGAGTACATACGGCGAGGTTACCCAAGCAAACGTGCCATACAAACTGCGAATTGGCAAAAGTAGCAAGCGCTGATCAGCAAAAATTGCATCGCCAGCTTGCTCAACATCCCCAAACAGCTGCTTTTTAAGGCTTTCTGAGGCTGGTGAAACATCGCGAATCACGCCTTTGATTGATGAACCTGGGATATAAGGCAGATTGGTGGCTTTTTCACGGGCAATTGGCAAGTCAATCACATCGACGCTTTGACCAGTGCCCGCATGAATTGGCGAAAGTGCATGCACAAAAATCACATGAGTTTGCATTCTTATTCCTCTATTGTTTCAAGAAAGCTGGTAATAATACTGGGATTGGTAAGCATAGGGCGGCGCTGTTTATCAACGATTGTTCTAGCCTGACTCTCTGATACATCAATGATTACTGCGGCAGCAGTGATTCGGCGGTTTTTGATAATTGCCTGCCGACCATCGAGGGTGCTGCCTTCAAACACTGCGATTAATCCAAAAAGCTGACCAGTTGAGGCAACTGGTTTGAGCAACATTGGGCTGGCAAAACGGTCACCTTTTTGTTGGCTGAATTCATGGTTTGCCTGGAGCCGCAATTCTGAGTCGCCTGGATCATCACTATCTTTGAAATGGAAAATAATCGGTAAGCCAAATTCTCCACGCGGGAAGGCATCGATCGTACTGAGTGGTTGTTCATGAAGTCTTGAACGTTGACGAGTTAATCGTCGCAGCGCATCTGGCTCGGGCCAACGGCTACGACCTGGGCGGTTTGGCTGATTGCCATCATTGCGCTGTTGACGAAATTCCTTATAACATCTGAGCAAATCGGCCCAAATATTCAATGCCGTTTGATTGGGCTTGGGCTTGATCAGGCGTAATTGCATAGTTGGTGCAAGATGCGGTACCCCATTTGGCCAATAGCTACGGTTGCCAATAATCGCCCTGATGTGTTGTTGTAATTCGGCTTTATTGGCAAATGCAAAGCGATGATTGGCTTTGTCAAGCGCTTGCAACACCCCAAAACCACGTCGGGTACGTGCCCCAATGCCGCCAAAGGTTTGCCAAGCCCACAACACTTTTTCCAATTCTTCACGTTGTTCGGCAGATTTTAAGTGAATCGTTAATTTAAATTCAATGCCTTCGCGCACACTGGCATTTTGCTTATCTTGCAAGGGAAAGGCGGAATAGCCGTAGGGCGAGTTCATGGCCGAAATTTTGACTTCTTGCCCATTTTTGGCGATTACTCGGAATTGGCTGCCACTATTGATTACCTCTATCTCAACCTGGACTGCTGATGCGCCGCTTGATTGACTATCGGCAGCCTTGCCAAAGAGTGCCGACTCACGGGCAAACATATCTGCTAATAATGCATCATGCGATTGAGGCTGATGACTACCGCCAAAACAGGCTCGCCACCAAAAACGTAGTTGGCCGCGAATACTACTTGGGCGAATCAGAAAATTGGAATCATTTTCACCCGCCTTAACCCCGCCACCCATCAAAGGCGTAATTAAACGATAATTGCGGATGATGGGTTCAATTGGAGGCTTGTGATTTTCAATTTTTTTTACATCTGGACAGTTAACTGAAGATTCAGCTGAGGGTTTACGATTAAACATCATGCTAGCTCCTGTAAATAGCCATCATTCCATATGCCCAACACTGCCAATCCAAAGCCATCTTTGGCAGCTTGCTCGCTGCTACTGATGTTGCTAAACCAGAGTTGGCGTGCCCATTGCTCAATCTCAGCATCGCTGCCAGTAAGCTCAACAAACAGCACAGTGCCGGCGGCAGCAAGGCGGCGGGTTGCTTTTGGGCGTTGGAGGCGTAAATCCCAACCTGAAACATATTCGGGCCGAGGGTTTACCACGGCTTTAATAGTGGCTGTCATCGGCAAGCCAAAAGTTGGTAAATGTTTGGGATAAAAGCCTGCATCCCAAATGGCTGGTGTGAGCAGGATAATCCGACAATGTTTGGTTTGGACAATCGCGGCTAGAATGCTTGGCTCAATTGTTTCAATGCCAGCGGCAGTACCACTTGGAACTCGATACCATTCAACTAACCTACGTTCAGCACCTAAACTGGCAACTGCCGGATCGATTGGCGTGCTGCTCCATAAACCTAGGCCATAGCCAGCCTCAAGCGATTGAAAACTCAGGCCTTGGGTTTGGAATAATTGGCCATCCTCAGCGATTTGGGTGCTTGGCTTAATCCCTACATGCGTTCGGGTATCGCCCTCTAAGTCGAGCATTTGGCCAGCAGCTCGCTGCTGCTCAAGATCGAATGGCTGGATCGGTGGATTGATTAACCATGGTAAAAACAGCCTTTCCCAATTCCAAAAGCGTGGTAGGTTTGCGGGGGCTTTGCCTTTGGTGTGCTGTTGACTCCCAACTAAGCTAAACCTTGGTTGATCAGGCTGCTGCCCAAGCACAAGATCAGTTTGCTCAGTCGGGAAATAGCGTGGGTCGAGTGGTTGTAAGCGATAACAGGTAACATTTGCCCCATCCTGACGAATCAAGGCATCGGCAGGGATTGCAACAAATGGAATCAACAAATCAACGGTTTCTTTGAGCAGAATCGGGCCACGTACCTGCATCGCTAAGAGATTGGTATATTCAGGATCGCTTAATTTGGCGGAAAAATTGTAGTTGGCTTTCACTCCAGCCCGTGCCCGAAAGCCGCCAACCGTGACCGACGGTGGTGGGAAACTGAGGCTTTTGGCGCGGGCACCTGGCTGGTTTTCAAATGGGCGACCATCGGCAATTACCAAGGAGTTGAATGGCTGAATTAGCCAGAGATCAAGTGTCATAATTGAGGTACTCCTTGGGGCTGAGTCTTTTCAAATAAGGCCTGAACATTGGCTAACTCCCGTGCCACTAAATTCATGGCGATAAAATCGCGCAGATATTGGTCTGCTTGATCTGAGTTTGATGAATGACTCGAACAATAGCCAATAATGTTTTGGAGCAGATTAATCACATCAGCAGCCAAAAATGTAGCTTCGCCTGCAGACTGAATTTGTTTGCGCTTCAAAATTCGCAGCGTTTCATGTTCAATAATCTTGAGCGTTTGTTGAAGTTCTGTTCGATCATTGATAAGCCCAAAGTCAAAGCGCTTGAGTAGCTCATCAAGCTCAAAAATAAAGCCATCAGGAATTGTTTGTTGGCAATGCAGCTCAACTAATTTGGTTAAGTGTTGATAAAATTCTGTATCCCACTGACCAACAATGGTTTTATCGGAGCCATTACGTTTGCTCAAAATAATTGCTAAGGCATTACGCGGCTTTTTGGCTAGCTTCTCGGCCTTCCGCGCCAATTGAATTGAATCCTGCAAGGCTTCAAGATGATGCACAATTGCCACCCCAACCGAGAGTGTTGGTGTGCTAACAGCCTGTTGCTCGGCTAGTGGTTGCATATATTCGATAAAGAGATCGCTGATTTTTTTGGTAGCTGCTAAAAGTGTATGTAATGGAAGAAGCGCTAGTACATCATCGCCACCAGCATAAATGACTGCTGCTTGGTAATCATTTTCTAGAATTTGAGCTGCATCTTTAGCAAATGTTGTAACAACCTTGGATAAATCGCGATGAATTTGTACATCGCTAATCGAATCAATTAAATTGCCCATTTTATCGCCATCGGCAGCAATAATCGCATAATAGGGATTTGGGCGTTGTTTGGCATAAGCAGTTATAAAATCTTCCAAATAGCCGCGTGCTTGCTTAATAATTACAGTATTCAAATCAGTATTGGCGAAATCTTCCCCTAAGCGCGACTCAAAAACCAATGAACCATCAAAAAAATCGCGGTTAGTATTTTCGCTTGGAAAGAGGGCAATTCGATCAAAGCGCTGAACTCGTGGTAAATATTCAGTGATGCGATAGCCTGTGCTACGTAGATTATTGATATAGCGTTCCCAACCTTGGCGAGCTAAAGTGCTTTGATTAACATGTTCAGCAAATGCCAGCGCAGCCATATGCGAAGTACTTGGGAATCCGTCTAAACCTTTTGGATAGGCTTGGTCTAAATCTTGTGGTTTGAGCATACGCTTGAGTAAATCGACGGCTGAGAGATTTTCGCCCGATTTTGCTCCATTGGCTATTAGCGTGTGCCAGCCATCGAGCGACGATTTATCCGAGCGCTTCATATTTTGGGGGTCTTGTTGCCAATCAATTAAGCCAAAGTTGCGGGTATTTTTACGTGCTGCATAGAGCTGGTAAAGCTTTTTGCGTTGTTGCGCATAGTGCTGGTCATCCGGTAAATCAACATATACATACTGAAACTCAAATAAATCTTTTAATTGTTTAATAAGCTGCTGTTCACGCTGCTCTTCCGACAGGCCTTCGAGCCAATTGATCTGTTTAGTTTTCAGCAGAATGTTTACGAATTGGTCAATTTCTTGATCAAAGGCTGCCTTTGCGTGGGTAATGGCTGCTTGGGCATCGGGCACGATCACCAAAATTTGGTTACTATAGCTGATTCGTTCAGTACTTGGATCGCTATTTTCGGCTTCGGGCGAGGGCAAACTATCGCCAGTTGGAAAGATCAAGCCTTCGCGTGGCAGGGTTTGGGCGACCTTTTTGGCAAGATGACTGAGCACCCACGAACCAAACCAGACATCGCGGGTGCGCCGAGCCTGCTCGATAAATTCCTGAACTGGCCCTAGGGCGATCAACAACAGCGATCGATTCATTGCAACACTCCTCTAGGTAAACGGGGAACTCTGCGCTATTATAACAATGCAACTCCATGTTAGGCAAGAGTGGTTTTTGGTTTAGTTCGAGGTGCTTGTACGATGGATGATCTAGAAGATCGCTTACAGGAAATTAAAGATAGGCGGCGCGTTCACAGAAATACTCTTCGTAAGCTTGAACCTCAAAAAAGCAGGCTTGGAGTAAATATAGATATACAGCTAGAAAATTTCTTAATACAACAAAAAGAAGCCGATTCAATGTTATGAATTTATCAATGATCGAGCTGAATATATTCCTTCGTGCTTGATTAAACAAAATTAAAGCTTAGCCCGCAAATCAAACCATGATCTGCGGGCTGTTGGTTTACTTGGGGCTAATTGTCCAATCGCCATCGGCCTGCACATCCCACAAGCATGGGCCTTCAGAGAATTTGACAATCGCAGAGCCATCAACTGTGCCAATCTCGTTTTGGGCGTAATCCATACCGCCTTGGCAAGTGACTTGCACGATAAAATTGCTATCGCCATTGTGGGTGAAATTGAATGGAATTGGCCCTTCTTGGTTGGGCATAAATAGGCCGCTGACCAGATCACCAGTGCCGCTCAGGCCATCGGCGGCGGTAGCTTCCAAGCCAATTGGCACAATTTCGGCTGTCCACTCGCCATCGGCATCAATCTCCAAAAAGCTGCTGCTATCGCCATACAACACTCGCGAACCAGCATAACGCCCAATTTCGTTGACCAAATAGCTTTCATCGCCCTCAGCGTTATAGGCTTTGACGATAAAGTTGCGTCGCCCAGTATGGGTCAATTTAATAATGCTAACTGCGCTGGGTGGCATAAATGCATCAGTCACAGTTTGGCCAACGCCGCTCAGCACAACTGGCTCAGGAATTGGCGTGGCCGTCGCGGTTGGCCGTGGCGTGCGAGTTGGCTTGGGCTTAGCGGTTGGACGAGGTGTGTTAGTTGGCCGTGGCGTGCGCGTCGGTTTGGCCGTTGGCTCATCGGTTGGCTCGGCTTGGGCTACTTGGGCCACACTTGCCGCCGATTCGATTTGTTGCCCAGTCGTTTGACCACAAGCCAGCAATAGCAAACCGATCAGCATAAAACCAAGAAAACGTTGCATCGATGAACTCCTTCAATACTTCAACTGATTGTTGGAGTTACTTTAGCAACACCCTAGGGCACAAATGTGGATTTAATCGTTACGATAGACAAATTGATTATGCCAGTTAAGCGCAATCGGATTAGGATACAAGTGCGCTTGGTTGGGCAATTGGATTGATTGGCGGGTGAAGGCGAGCAGCGTTTGGTTAGCAGGTGGTTGATCATCGACAAGCGGTGAAATTTGTATTTTATAGCTTGGTGTAATCGTTAATAAACCTTGATCGAATACCCAATGATGCAATCCACACAATGCAACCCCATTGCGCGGATCATCGTTATAACTCCGACTCCACGGAATGATATGAGCCGCCTCGGCTGCACTCCGCCCTTCGGGGGTAATAACTCTTATGCCACAAATGGCACAGCAATAATCATAACTAGGCACGACAATTTGGCGAAATGCGCTGGAACGTACTTCAACTTGGTATGGCGCGTCGGTTGCTGGAATTTCGCGAAACATGCGCTGGCTTTGCTCAATTAACAGTTTGCTATAGTCGAAAATTTCAGTATTGATTTGGGCAATCATGCCGAGGGCAGTCCATAATTCCGGCGTAAAATACTGTTGAATCAAGCTTTGGCGAAGTTGTGTGCGGGCAAATGGCTGTTGTAACAACTCAAATAATGCTTGATCAAGCGTTGCCCCAAGCACAAGTTGATTTAATTGATTGATTGTTTTGATATCTTTTGTTGCTGCCAATCGTTGCTGCATACCTGGTTGGGCTTGCAAATGCCAAAATCCCTCACTTTTAAGGTAGAAAAATGGCTGAATCGGATTGGCAAACTTTGTTGAATCAAAAATAATGCGCCAATATCGGTCAAAGGTTTCAAGCAAAAACTCCGAATACTCGATAAAATTATGCGTGAGTGTACCAACCGAAATCAGATCGCTAACCGCAAGTAGCATCAATGGTTTATAGGGCGCACGAAAATGGGTGCTTTCAGGCCAAGCTTGTGATGGCGATAGCTTAAGTTTTTCGAAGGCTCGCTGATATTGTGCAAGCATACATACTCCCAAAGCTCTAAAATCTCTATTTAAGGAATTACTATGCAGATTGAAGTGCAAATTGTCAATGCTTTTATTGATGGCGATGCAGGCGGTAATCCGGCTGGGGTGGTGTTGCAGGCTGATGGTTTGAGTGCCGCGCAGAAATTGGCCGTGGCTCAGCAGGTTGGTTTATCTGAAACCGCCTTTGTGAGCAAATCGGATGTGGCGACGATTAAGCTAGAATTTTTTACCCCAACTCGCCAAATTGCCCATTGCGGCCATGCCACGATTGCTACATTTAGTCTGTTGCGGCAACTCAACCGCGTGCCAACTGGTCAGCTTGCCAAAGAAACCATCGATGGTTTGCGCGAAATTATTGTGGCCGATGATCAGGCCTTTATGCAGCAGCTGGCTCCGCGCTATCAAGCATTTGCGCTCACTGATCCAATCGCCCAACAGGCTTTGCGGTCGCTCAACATCCCCAGCGGCGATTTACTGAGGGGCACTGTACCAACCTTGGTCAATACTGGCAATAGCTTTTTGATTATTGGGCTGGCGAGTGAGCAAACGCTGGCAGAATTGCAACCCGATTTTGGGCAGATTCAGCAAATCAGTGAGCAACTCGATTTGATTGGCTACTATCTCTTTACGCCTGCCACCAAACAAGCTGGCCGCTCGGCTGGCACGCGCATGTTCGCGCCACGCTATGGCATTCGTGAGGAAGCTGGCACGGGCATGGCAGCTGGCCCATTGGCTTGTTATTTGTACGATCAACTTGGCTTACAACAAACCAGCTTTTTAATCGAGCAAGGTTGGCTAATGCAACCATCCTCGCCCAGCGTCATCGAGGTGCAACTCAGCTTGGTTGATGGGGCAATTCAGAGCTTGTTGGCTGGTGGTCGGGCTAAAGTCATGCAAACATTGCAGGTTGAGCTATAGCAACTATTATTCAAGTAATTTTTTGAGTAATGCCTGCTGTTCTTCATACATTGCAATCGCTTGGCGAATTAACGCATCAGCATAGCCCTGTAAAATCTGTGTAAATAAAATTAGTAGCAAAACTATGGTTGCGATTGCGGTTGCCAGTGGATGAACTTTTTGAACGATAACTGGCCCAAGCGTGATTAGAATTGTAATAATAATTAATGTTGAGGCAGTTTTAGTTCCTACAATTGAAGCTTCCAGTGCGGTAATATCCTTAAGGGTTGTCAGTTGATATGGTTGAATGTTTGTTTGCTGAAAATGCTTGATGATTAAAAAGAGAATGTAGGCTTTCTTGTCTGTATAAAGTATGGTTTCAAAGAACGTAAAGAAGGATAATAATCCAATGGAAATGATACTTGCAGCTATCATTTTAACCAAGAACAATCCATTCATTGAAATACTAACTATAAGTATAAATAAAAAAAGAACTATTCCTATCAAGAAATTCTTTTGTAAATACTGACGCATCACAATTCTGCTAACAATTGAGTAGCTATTATTAATCGAATAATCATCGATTCGTTTTCGAATGTATTTATCTGAAATATCTTTCATAAAATACCTAAAAGCTAGTTGGATTCAAGCGGGGAATGCGAATTCAGCCTGTGTGCTGAACCACGCTTTGCAGCGAGATTAGTATACAAGCAATTGCAGTATTGAGGGAGTTAATGGTGGCTTGAGTTTTGAGGATGTTGCCCTACCACAGCATCACAATCACAATTACGATGATGCAACTGACCGCCACCAGCCAAGGCCAATTGCGGCGTTGATGGTATTCGGGCGAGGCTAAATACACTTGTTGGGCATGAGCAAAAACTGGTCGCGCATCAACTTGCAATAATTCACAATATTGCAGTAGCAAAGGCTTAATGTGCTTAAGCGGAATTTGCATAAATGCGCCTTGTTCGATTGCCTGCAAATAATCCCAGCGGATGCCTGTACGCCGTTCGGCAGCATACAAACTAATGCCTGCTTTTTGACGAGCCTCACGCAACAACGCCGCTCCGCTTGGTGGTCGAGTTGGCTGTGGTTCAGCAGGCTCAACCGTCAAACTTGGCAACCGTGGAGCTGGCTCAAGCAAGGCTTGGCGTTGAATTAAGCGTTGCACCCGGGCTATCAGTTGAGCTTGGCTAAATGGTTTGGTCAAATAATCATCAGCACCTAAATTGAGGCCACGTACTACATCATCATCGCTAGCTTTGGCAGTCAGCATCAAAATCGGCACATTGCTTTCGGCCCGCAATTGTTGGCACAACTCCCAGCCGCTTAAATCAGGCAACATCACATCCAACAATACAATTTGGAAGCAATCGCTGGCCCATAAACGCAGCCCAGTCATGCCCGTGTTGGCGAGTATAGCTTGCCAGCCAGCCTCGCGCAAATGCATCAGCAACAAACGCCCAATCGCTGGATCATCTTCGACAACTAAAATGTGGGTTGTGCCATTCACGCCGCCTCCTGCAATAGCGGCAGATCGAGTAAGACGGCCAAGGCCCAAGCGCTACTAGCAGGGTCGGCGCTTTCGGCCAATTGACTTAGCGTAAGCATGGTCGTTGGCTCGTTGCGCCAAGCTCGCAAGCCGTCGATTGCCCGCCGTCGCAAGCTCAAGGGGGCGGTTTGATCGGCAGCTAAAGTTTCAACCTCAGCCAATACTGGCGTATAACGAGCTTGACATAAACTACTGAGAGCCAGGCTGCGAATGGCCAGCGCTTCACGATCATTGTGCAATAATTCGGCCAATTGTTGTAATGTAGCTTCATCGGCAGTTTCGGCTAGTGCTTGAGCTACCCGCAAGCGTAAAGGCAAGGGGTTGTGAGGCCGCAAAAACTCCAAGCTATCGAGCGGGTTTTTGGCGGCTGCCAACAAAATTTCCAGCGCCAACAATCGCGTGCCAATCGAGCCTGTGGTCGCCAATTCGCGCACCAAACCAAGATGAATCGCGCCTTCAAGTTCTAACAACACGCGCAAGGCATGCAGCCGAATCCGTGTGCTTTTGCCGCCAGCTTGAGCCAAACGATTGAGCAAAGCAATCGCGGTGGGTTCTTGCAACAAACGTAAGCCATCCATCGCGGGAATTGCCAAACTAGGGCTGTCGTGCTGAGCGTATCGCAAAAACAGCGCAATCGATTCGCGATCGGCCACCCGACCCAAGCAACGTAACGCCGCCGCTGCGACCTCCAAGGTTGGCCGAGGGTCGCGCAGAATCTGACGCACCGTGTTCAAACTAGCCTCAGAAACTGGCGCAACCAAACAATCCATCGCGGCCACATGCAAGGCTGGTTCGGCATGGTTCGAGGTTAATAATGCTAACATCAGGCCTTCGCTATGCGCCATATGCAGTTTATGAAAACTATGTACCGCATCAACCCGCAAACTCAACGGCGTATGATCATCAACGATCATCGTTTCGAGCAACGGAGCAAGATGGTTATCGCCACTTAAGGCGGTTAGCATCGCGCTACGGGTTTGCGGATCAAGCTGGTTGTTGATTAACATTTGGTGCAAACTCGGCTTGGCTTGAGCTTGTTGGCTCAAGGTATTGGCGGCAACCCAGCGTAACAACGGTTGGCCAGCGCCAATCGTTTGAGCCAATTCATATTCGGCATCGCAATTGGCTAATTGAGCTGCAACCACTGGCGCAACCGTCAAACTATAGCGATCAGGATTGCCAGTCAGGGCTTCATACAGCACCGAACGCGCTGCCGAACCGCCGATTGTGCTCAGGGCTTGAGCAGCCGCAGCCCGTAAATTATGTACCTCGCGGGCGACCAACTCGGCCAAACTGGTTGGTTCATCGGCGCTGGTGTTGCCAACCGCCAAGGCTTCGGCCCAACGCCATTGCAAGGCTGGCGAAAAGCTGGCGATCGGCCATTGAATTGGCGGCTCGTGCAAATAGCCCATTGGCAGCTCGTGTTGCCATGCTAGCTCTAATTGCTGAGGTAATTCACCGATTACAATTGTGCGCAAAGCCCAAATGCCACTCTCATCGCGGCGTGTGCCAAGGCCGACAATTGCTGCCTGTAAAGCTTGCAAATCATGGCGTTCGTTTTCAACAATGCCTGCTAAAACCGCCTGCGATTCATCATTTTTGAGCTTGGCAAGGGTGCTGATCGCCGCAGTTCGCACCATAAACGCCGATTGGTCGCAGGCTAGGCCAAGCAAACGTTGCATAAATAATGGCTGGGTTTGCGGATCGCTGCGATAAATAATCCCACTGCGCAGGGCATTGCCAAGTTGGGGTTGCTCAAGCAGCCGAATTAGCCGTTCGCTGGTTTCGTTTTGGCGTTGCATAATTGCTTGCGCCGCCTCTAAGCGAGCTGCCAAGGGCAATTGTGAGGTAACAACCCGCAACAATAAGGGATTCGCGCCGTTGCTTTCAAAGCGCAGTAATTCGTGCAACGCTTCATGGCGAGCCGTCCAGTGCACATCATCGCCCAAAACCAAGCGCCCCAACGCCCGAACGGCCAAACTAGGAGTTGCCTGCAACAAGGCTTGACGGGCTGCCGCTCGTAAAGGCGCACTCGCCGCAGTACAGGCGTTCAACAAGGCTGGGGCAGTACGCTCGGTGGCACAACCTTGCAGCGCCAGCGAAGCATGCAAATGTACAACCTGATCAAGCTGATGATCATCGAGCAAAGCGCTGGCGGTTGCCACAACGAACCGTGCTCCATTTGGCTCGCAATGCAGATAGAAAATCATGCGACCCGCGTGCAGTTGCTCTTGCAAGTAGCAACGCCCAGCATGACTATTTTGAGCCAGCAAATAATTGACCAATAACTGGCCCCAATCGTCGTGCTGGCGTTGGGCCAAACTGATTAATCGCGGCGTTAGTTGCACATCGTGCATGGCAAAAAGTTGTTGGGCGGCACTTTGGCGGGTGTTATAGCTCAGGCGGCTATCGCTCAACATATCTAATAAGTAATCGAGCGCTAAATGGCTGGGCAAACTACGCACAACTTGCAAAGCCCAGGCCTCACCCTCGGAGCCATTGCTCAGTTGCTCAGCGATTGTGGCGCTAACCACGCTTTCCATACTCTCCAGCAAATGCCAAATCTGCTCGGTATAGGCTGGCTCATGGCGGGCCACATGCACCAAAGCCCGAATAATCGCGGCGCTCCAGCCAGCAATTGGCACATGATGCTCGCGCAAACAGCGTCCAAGCAGCCGCACTCGTTGGCTGGTTAGCGGGCGATTGCCTCGAATGGCGTTGTAGAGTGGCGCGGGATCAGCCAACAAACCCGCTGTCAAAGGCAATAATTCATGCCACAGTGGGTTATCCAAATCGAAATCGTGCCAAGCATGATGTGCCGCCAAATGCAGGGCTGCGCAAAACAGGGCAAATAATGGTGAACGGAAACGTACTAATCCGCGCTGATCAACCTGCACCAAACCATTCAGGGCTACCAAGCTTGGTTGCAGCCAATACACCGCTTTGATCTGTTCGCCTTGGAGCCAAGCATAGCCCAAGCCCGCCAATGCCGTGCGAACTTTGGGCAAATCGGCTCCGGCAATTGGGCGCAGCGCTCGATCAACGGCGGCGGCGTACATGCGCACGCGATTGGCCGAAAAACCATGGGTTGGGTAGGTTGCGGCCAAAATTGCGACATCGGCAAAGCGCTCAGCCACCAACCGCCCGCGACCATCATTTAAAAGTGGTGGTAGTAGCAGGGCTGGTTCTTCGTTGGGCAATAATTGGCGTAGCCATTGCTCCAAAATCGTCGCATCGGGCGCTTGAACTTGCCAAGTGGCCCAACCAGCCCAGTTTGGGTTGGTAGCATGGTCGGTGGCAACGGCGGCCAGCGCTGGATAACGCTCAGTCAAATCAAACAACCAATTGCGCCAATGCTCAGCGATATGCGGCTGGGCTTCCTCAAGATCATCAAGCAGTAACATCCATTTGCCCGCCGCCAAGCCGCGCTCGATGCCCATTCGGTCGTTGGCAAAGCCAGCTTCGGCCAAGGTGCGAGCCAGCGTCGCATCGGGCGATTCGGTAGCACTGGGCACATGCAGCAAAATCGGAAACAAGCCTGGTAAGCGTTCTTGGGTGGCGCACCATTGCAAGAGCATGTTGATTAAGACAAATGAGCGCCCGCTACCCAAGCCACCGACCAAGCGAATCCGCTGATTAAGTTGGAGGGCTTGCCAGAGATTGGCTTGGTGTCCGTTAGCAGGGATGGGACTCAGTTGCAGCACCAAACTACCGATGGTTGGCAACACCCGGGCCGGAAAACGCTCGGCCCAACGCGCCTGCACATACCGCGCATAACTACGCTGGCGTTGCGCACGCCGCAGCCGAGGTAACAACAATCGATCAAATGGTGCAATCGCCATAACATGCCACTCCTTGCTTGGATAGTTCTAGGGTACTCGTTTGGAGCGGCTGGCTCAATTAATATAAATTACAGTTCGGTGACACTCGGCCATTTAAGGCCATTTTTTAGGCCTTACCATCTTGTCAAAGCCTGTAGCCTCGGCGCACAATAGCAGCGGAGGTTTTGACAATGCTACGTCTTTTTTCAGCGATCCAACTTGGTACACTCGAATTAACCAATCGCTTGGTCGCCACGCCTAGCCCAAGTCGGTTTAGCCATGGCGGTGGTTTTCTCAATCGCAGCCTGATTGTCGAATACGGGCGTTGGAGCAGTTATGGCATTGGCTTGATCATCAGCGAGCCAGTCTTAGTGCAAGCTAACTCCAATCTGCCCCGCCCAGCCTTGAGCGCCGATGCTCATATTCAAGCATTTCGTAATTTGAACCAATGCTTGCACGAATATCAAAGCCATTGCTTGCCATTGTTGAGCTTGGTCAGCCAACCTGAATCGCAACTGCAACCGAGCAACTGGCCTACTTTACGTGAACAGATGGTGTTGGCGGCTTGGCGAGCCTATGCTGCTGGCAGCCCAGGGATTGTGATCGATGCCAATGCAGGCTCGCTTTTTCATCAGCTGCGGGTGAGCAAACAAGTGCCGCCAACCTCGCGCAGCCAATTGTTGCTTGAAATCATCGAGGCAATTCGCGGCTGGCTTGGGCGGCAGTTTGTGGTTGGAGTGCGGTTGGTGGTCGATGATTTAGTGCCCGATGGCGTGAGTTTGCAAGAAAGCCGCGTTTTGGCCCATGAATTAGTGGCCGCCGGAGTCGATTTACTCGATTTGGTGGTTGGGCGCTCGGTCGCACCAATTGCCCAATTTCCTGGCTGGCAAATTCCCTTGGTGGCAGGCATTCGCAGCATTGTGGATGTACCATTGATTGCCCATGGAATGTTGGGCGACCCGTGGATTGCCGAGGAAATGTTGCGCGAAGGCTGTGCTGATTTGGTGGGGCTTGAAGCGGCAATTTCGGCTACACCGCATTGGCCAATTTGGGCACGCCAACAACTTGAGCGCGAAGCCGAGGCGGCATGACGAGTGCCAGCCTGCGCCATGGTATAATAGCCAAACCATGGCGCTGAAAGAAGGATCGAAGATATGGCAAAAACAATCTTCATCATGGATGATGATCTCGCACTCCAGATGGTGATGGAGATCGCCCTGCGCGAGGTCGGCTATGAAGTCGTGCTGGCGAATAATGGGGTCGAGGGCATTGCCCAACTAGAAACCCTAAAACCTGATCTGATTATTTCAGACATTATGATGCCCGAGATGGATGGGGTTGAGGCATTCAATCAAATTCGCGAGCGGATACAGGATGAAGGCATTCCTATGGTGATCGTAACGGCGCTTAATCGTAAGCCATGGTTCAGCGACCTTGAAGAAGAGGGCGCTGTTATTTTACAAAAGCCGTTCGAGGTCGATACATTCATCGACTTAATCAACACTATGGTGAGTGATTAGTGTTCTTTTTGCGCCGACCAATGCGACCATGCTCGTCGCGATGGTCTCGTTTTTCGTTGTAATTTCGGCATTCTGCTCCTATTCCCCTTGTGGTCGAGCCGACCCAAGGGGCTTTTGCTGCCCAAAAAAGCCCCAATTGGCGAAATTGCTCGTTTTCTCATCCAAAATTCTTTTGATTTTTGGCGCTGAATATGATAGCGTAGCAAGCGACGAACAACCAACCGCCCTATGGAGGCTTTGCGATGAGTGATCGCCCAAATGAAGATAAGAAATTGCACGACCCAAAAGCTACTGTGCAGTTAACCGCTGACGATTTGGCCGCCATGCGGGCCGAATTGCAACAAGAAAAAGATAAAGCGAATCAATTTGCAACTGCCCGTTTGAGCGAGGCTGATATCGCTCCTGCTACCAACAAGAAGTTGGAAAATCCTTATGCCACGGTGCAATTGAACCCTGAGGAGATGGCTGCACTACGTGCCGAAGCTCAACGGGTCAAGGCTGAAGCTCAAGCTGCTCAGGCAGCCCAAGCTGCACCAGTCGCACCAGCACCAGATAATATTAGCTCAATGCGCGGCGGGGCGGTTGCTAACACGCCACCAGCACCAGCAGCACCCCAGTCGTTCCCTGATCAAACGGTGATTATGAGTCCTGGCCAAGCGCGGGCGCAGTATGGCAATGCCCCAGTTGATCAATCGTATGCGCCACCAGCACAGCAGCAATATGCACCGCCAGCGCAGCAGCAACAATATGCACCACCAGCGCAACAACAGCAATATGCGCCGCCACCGCAGCAATACGCGCCACCAGCACAGCAGCAATATGCACCGCCACCGCAACCAGGCTATGGCCAGAACTACCAAAATGTCCAGCAAACCTATAATCCACCAGCGCAAACTGGCTTTTCAGCGCCACCAGCACCGCTCAATACCAATGAGAACTTTTTTCAAAAGTATGGGGTGTATTTGCTGATTGGGTTTGGGGCAATGTTAATCGTTGCAGCAATTTTGTTATTAGTGATTGGCTAATTGTTGGGAGCGAGCAGTAGATCACTGCTCGCTTTTTTAGGGTTTGCATGATTGAGCTTTTGCATACGATTGAGGCTAGTGTGCAGCAGGTCGCTGCCGAAGCCTGTAGCTTGATTCAGGTTCCGCCATTTGTCGCCATGCTTCACCCCGATGATCCTGCGCCATGGTTTAATTATGCGATGCCGATTGCTGGCTTGGAGACGGCTGCTGCCAATTTGCCAGCTTTGCGCCAGGTTTTTCACGCCCAACAACGCCAACTGCGCTTTGAATGGACGCGTGAGTTATGGCCAGAGTTGGAAGCGATTTTGCGGGATGCTGGAATCAAGGTCGATCATATTAATCCCCAGATGATTTGCCTGCCTGAGCAATTCAAGCCTTATCATAACCCCGCTGTTAGCCTGCGGATGCTAACAACTGCCGATGATTTAGCTCATTATCGCCAAGTGACGCGGCTGGGTTTTGGCGATTATTCAGCGATTAGCCAAGCCGATGTTGATAGTTTGCACGATGCTTTGACTGATGGTTGGCGCTATGCCATGGCCACGATCGAGGGCGAATTAGCGGCGGTTGGCGGCTATAAACCAACTAGCCTTGGTGTCGTTGAATTAGTGGCGATTGCAACCTTGCCCGCTTGGCGGCGACGGGGAGCAGCCGCAAGCCTGACCAGTTTTTTGGTGGCTGACCATTTTGCCAATGCTGGCAAATTAGCCTTTTTATTTGCCGCCGATGCGATTGCCCAAGCAACCTATGCCAAAATTGGCTTTCAACAAATTGCCACCCACTTGGCAGCAACCGAGGAGTAAGCCTTACAGGGGTAGGTTTTTGATATCGTTTTAGCATTTGCTTGGTCTTTTTGTGCCCTCACCCCCTAACCCGCCGAGCGAGGCGAGGGGGAACCACTGTATTATGACGGTTGGATCTCCCCTCGCCCGCCGCAGTGGGAGAGGGGTTGGGGGTGAGGGCATGCTGGCGGACTTTTAAAACCTACCCCTGTAAAGAGGAGTAAACTCATGCGTCGTTGGCTTTATATTGGTTTGGCTGTGCTTTTGATTGGCTGTGGCCAAGCCTTGAAAGCGACCAGCAGCGAGGTTGCTCCAAGCACTAAGCCTGCCGCCGCGCCAACGATTGATTTAACTGCCCTGATCACATGGCAGCCAGTGCCAGCCTATACCCCACAAATTCCCACGCCAACTAATATTCCAATTCCCACGCCAATTCCCGATGCTTGGCCAAATGAGCAGGCTTTGGCGCTGCGCCCCGAATTTGCGGGCGATGCTACTCATTCAACCATGCCACGATATGCAATGCAGATTACGCTTGAGCCAAATGTAGGTCGTTATAGCGGCAGCCAAATTATTACCTACACCAATACGACTGGCGCTAGTATCAATAGTTTGGTGCTGCGTTCGTATAATAATTTTCCGCCCGATGCCCAAGGCGATGGCGGCGATACCACGCTTGAAGTTACTAAGGCTTGGAGCAATGGCAACGAATTGAATCTTGCTCGTGAAGCCGAAAATACCGCTTTTCGGCTTAATCTCGCCACAAGCCTAGCACCCAATCAGCAGGTTGTAATCAGCACCCAATTTGCTGGCACAATCAAGGCTTGGCCCGATGGCTCGTATCCCTTGCTTTCGGCCTATCCGATGCTAGCGGTTTGGGATGCAGCAGCCAACGATTGGCGCATGGATGTAACGCGCTTTCCTGATCGGGTGTTTGCTGAAACTGCACTCTATCGGGTGCAACTCAAGCTACCTGCCGAATATCAAGTCATTGGAGCGGGAACGCTGCTGGAGCAAAATGCTGATCGCACCAGCCGCACCTATGTTAGTGGGCCAGTGCGGGAGTGGGCCGCCGCGCTTGGTCAATTTTCGGTCAGTACAAGCAGCATTGATGGAATTGACGTTAATGCCTATGGCCCCGATTATCTTGATTTGGCGCGGGTGCGCGAGATGGCAATTGGCGCTTTGACTAGTTATCAAGCCAAAATCGGCGCGTATCCCTACCGCAAACTCGATCTGCATGTGATGCCATGGGATAGCGGCGGCGGCATCGAGTATCCAGCTTACACGATTATTTTGGTGAACGATGGGATCAATCGTGATGCTGATTATGTGGTGTTCCATGAAGTAGCCCATCAGTGGTGGTATGGGTTGTTGGGCAACGATGTCTATCGTGAGGCTTGGCTGGATGAGGCCATGGCTAGCTACTTGACCTATGTGGCAACTCAGGACGTGCTTGGTCAAGCTGCCGCCGATAGCTATTACAGCGGCGAAATCGAGCGTTTGGCGCTCAGTAATCAAGCCAATGGCAATTGGCCAGCAGGCTTGGCGATCAATCAATATCCATCATTTAATAGCTACTATCGCGCAGTCTATGGCAAAGGCGCGGCGATGTTGCATCAGTTACGCATCAAGCTTGGCGATCAAAGCTTCTTCCAAGGTTTAGCCCAACTCAACGACCAAAAGCGCTATCAGATTATCACCCGTAGCGATTTCCAAAGCGTTATGGAGCAAAGCAGCGGCCAAGCCCTAGGCGAGTGGCTGGATGGCTGGCTCAACTGGTGAGATTGACTCGCCCTGTGAGCGTTCGCTGGTTTGCTCCAATAAATCGACTTGCATGCCTTCGCGGGCTACAAAGGCCAATGGATAGACCGCTTGAGCATCGGCCTCGATCTGGTCGATTTGGCTATCGGTGTGGGCTGGCTCGTGGTGAAACAGGGCAACGTGCTTAATATTGGCGGCTTGGGCTAATTCAATCGCCATGGCCCAAGTGCTATGGCCCCAACCTTGGCGGCTGGCCTTGGGGTTGGCATATTCAGCAGGCGTATAGTGGGCATCGTGGATAATTAATTCGCTGTTGCGGGCAAAATTGGCCAAGCGTTGATCGGTGCCAATATACGATTCGATATCGGTAGCATAGATTGCGCTGACCGCATTGTGCTCAACTCGATAGCACATCGAACCGCCGCGTGGATGGCCTAATGAATGATAACTACGAATTTCAACTGAGCCAGTTGGGCAAAGCTCATCAGCGTCGGCGGCCACGCGCAACGGCGTAGCAGCATCGGCATTCCACCACAAACGCTCGCCACCTTCAATTAATAAGGTGCGGCGGCGGGCCAAAAGGCCGGGTCGTTCGGCCAGCATCGAGTGCGATGAAGCGCTGGCCAACAATTCCCAAACCCGATCTTGATAGAGATTCCACGGGGCCACGATATAGATCATCTGATCTTCGCGATACAGCGGCGCAAAATGTGGCAAACCCTGAATATGATCATGATGATAGTGCGAGAGCAAAATTAAAATTGGGCGTGGATTGGGCTGCTGAACTAATTGCTGCCCAAGCTCGACAATCCCTGTGCCAGCATCAAAAATCAATTGCTGGCCGGCCACCCGCATTTCAACACACGAAGTATTGCCACCTGTTTTAATAAAATCAGCGCCAGTGCTGGGATGACTGCCGCGCACTCCCCAAAATTGGGTTACAAATTCCTGCGTCATGAGTGCCCTCGATGTTGCAATGCTTACTCGTCACGTAATTCTACGATAGGGGTATTAATTAAGAGATGTTCATGCACAATTCGGTTAATCGCTGTGCTATTAAGCTGGCAATAGACCACCCGCCCGGGCTGAATGATTGCATTTGGCCCACGTTCACAGCGACCAAGGCAGTTGCTCAGACGTAGTTCAACGGTTGCGGTTAAATTGGCAGCAGCTAGTGCTTGCTCAAAGGCTTGTTGCACATGGCCCAATTGGCTGCCACAGTGCAATCCATGACAAAGATAAATGCGATACGTTGATTGCTGATTCATTCAGTTTGCTATGCACCCGTTCTCGTATGGGTATGATAGGTCAGCGCCTAGCTGCTGTCAACAGGGATATCAGCCATTTTTGGTGCCAAGCAAGTTTTTTTAATTTTGGCTCAACCCCAGCCTCATACTATTGCAGCCCGTTAATTGTTTGGTTTTTGTAATGATTTATTCTCTTGCCAAAGCTAATCGTGCCCTCACCCCAACCCCTCTCCCACTGCGGCAGGCGAGGGGCATTCCAATCGTCATGATGATATGAGTTCCCACTCGCCTCGTGTGCGGGAGCCAGGGGGTGAGGGTATGCAAACCTAGCAACATTCGGTTAAAAAAGCAAGCTCTCGGGTTGATGTTGCACCGAGAGCTTGCTATTGGTTATTGATGATTGACTGGCAGTTGTAAAGTGAAGATGCTGCCAACCCCCACGGTGCTTTCTAGCGAAACTGTGCCATTGTGGGCTTCAGCAACGTGTTTGGCGATCACCAAGCCCAAGCCGGCCCCGCCAATACTTGCGAGTGTATCATCGAGCCGCACAAATGGCTCGAAAATTCGTTCGAAGTCGTCTTCAGGAATGCCCACGCCATTGTCGCGAATTGAAACCCGCACCAATTGATCATCTTGATAGACCGAAACTTGAATTACCCCACCTTGGGCGGTGTATTGGGTTGCATTTTCGAGCAAGTGCCGCACAGCATTATCCACACCATGCACATCCATATGAATCATCAACGGTGTTTGAATGCCGCTGACATAAATGTTGCGCACCAAGGTTTGGTTTTTTTCCAAGAAGGTTGGCTGCATATCGTTACAAATCGATTGAACTAAGCCGCGTAAATCGGCTTGGGCAAAATCCATTTGGTTCGAGCGCACTTGTTGCAGGTAAATCAAATCGTTGATATGGCGTAATAGGCGGGTGCTATTGCGCTTCATCAACTCGAGGGCTTCACGTTGACCATCACTGACTGGGCCAAGCGCCTGCATGTTGAGCAAATCAATATAGCCATGAATCACGGTCAGCGGGGTGCGTAGCTCGTGCGAAATT
This sequence comes from Herpetosiphon sp., assembly GCF_003512625.1. Classification (NCBI taxonomy): domain Bacteria; kingdom Bacillati; phylum Chloroflexota; class Chloroflexia; order Herpetosiphonales; family Herpetosiphonaceae; genus Herpetosiphon; species Herpetosiphon sp. Next base: position 31,563 of record NZ_DOPT01000098.1, read on the forward strand.
GTCGCCAAGAAATCGTTTTTTGCTTGATCAAGCCGTGTCAAGCGATTATTGGCGGTTTCCAACTCGCGTACATGCGATTCCAAGCGCCCGACCAGTTGTTGGCTATATTCGCGCATCACGCTCGGCGCTTCGGCAGTTTCTAAAACTTCGCGTGTGCCACCGATATAGCTGGCGACCAAATCGGGCAAGGCCCGTGGATCGATTGGCTTAGAAATATAGCCATCACAGCCAGCCGCCAAAGCTCGTTCGCGATCGCCTGGAGTGGTATTGGCAGTTAAAGCTACAATTGGCACCGAAGCCAGTTGCGGCGTGGCTTTGAATTTGGTGGTTAATTCATAGCCATTCAAGCCAGGCAAATTAATATCCATCAAAATCAGATCAGGGCGATCAGTTTGGGCCGATTTCCAACCTTCGTTGCCGTCATTGGCGATGATAATCTGATAGCCACGAGTTGCGAGAACGCGTCGTACTAAACGTTGATTATCGTGATTATCCTCAATGTACAGAACCCGAGTCGAACCTGCCATGACGGTTATTTCCTTCTAACTAGGTGATTGTTGTTCAATCGGCGCTGGGATGCTGGCGGTGGCGATCGCAAATGAGAAGGTGCTACCAACCCCAACTTTGCTATCGACCCATAAATCACCATCGTGCAAATCGACCAACCTGCGGGTAATCGAAAGCCCCAAGCCCGACCCCAAAATGCCGCGTGCCCCAGCATGCACTTGCTGAAACTCTTGGAACAGCTTGCCCAAGGCTTCGGCATCCATGCCGATCCCCGTATCTTGGACGCTGATTACAATCCAATCGCCGGGCAATAAATAGTGTGAGCCAATTGGCGTAGCTTCTTGGACTACCCGCCGAATTGCCCGCACCACAATTTGGCCACGGTCGGTAAATTTTACCGCATTTGAAATCAGGTTAATCACAATTTGGCGCAAACGGGTTGGATCAACATCCATTCGTGGCAAATCGGGCGCAATATCGATGCGCATGGTAACTGGCTTGGAATTCAGACCATGCATAATATCGACTGCCGATTGCACGACTGGCAGCACTGCCGTTGCCTCACGATGCAGGGCAAATTTGCCAGCTTCGATCCGCGCCATATCCAAAATATCGTTGATCAGATCGAGCAAGTAGCGGCCATTTTTGTTGATGGTTTCAAGGTCTTCGCGCTGTTCTTCAACCAACAAGGGCGAAAGTTCATCGAGCAACACGGTTGAGAAGCCAATGATTGCGTTCAGTGGCGTGCGTAATTCGTGTGAAATGCTGGCCAAAAACTGCGATTTCAGGCGATCAGCGGCTTGAGCACGGTCGAGAGCTTCGCGCAACTCGCCAGTGCGTTGGGCCACCAAATCTTCCAAGTTTTGGAATGAGAAGGCGTTTTCAATTGTCAAGCCGACCATATCAGCAAAGTTGAGCAGTAACGCTGCATCTTGCACCGTAACCAAACGCCCTTGCTCATAGTAATCGGCAGAAATCAAGCCCAATACTTTTTCGCGGCCCAAAATTGGCGCTTGTACATACGAATCGCCGCCCGAAATAAACTGCTTGGCTTGAATTACCTGCGGATGTTCCCAAGGATTATCGACGATCACCGCTTGGCGCGATTTGATTACGCTGGCTTCAATCGTATCGCTATCGATTGTAATTGGCTCGGACAGCGCTGCCCGCATAAAATCGTATTCAAGCTCGTAGTTGTTGGGTCCAAATGAGGCCGAAACTACCTCGATCACCTCATCACGCAGCAGATACAGCACCGCCCGATCAAACCCTAAGCGTTGACATAATAATTGCGGAATATGATCAAGCACGGTATTTAATGAACGCAAGCGTTTGAGTTCATTGCTGGTTTCATTGATCGCGGCCATCTGTTGGGCATTAACTTCTAAGGCATCGACTTTTTCGCGTAACGCTGTAGTCATCTGATTGAACGAAAGGCTCAAGCGGCCAATTTCATCATTGCCATGGACGACCAACTCTTGATCAAGCTGGCCTGAGGCGATTCGTTGTGCGCCAACTTCAAGGTCGCGCAATGGTCGAATGATCGTTCGCGCCAAGCCTGTGGCCAAAATAATAATTAAGCCTGAGGTGATCAACAAAACTGCCAAGAAATTGCGACGTAGCTGCTCTTGCTCGCGTTCGATTGCCAAACTCGCATCGCGGGCTGGGCTAATCACATCGTCGATTGGCAGCACCAAGGCCACGACCCAGCCAACCGTGCGCATCGGCGAATAGGCCAGATAGCGGTCGCCACCATCGAGTTGCAGGCGGGTCACGCCAGCCATATCATTGCGAATATTTTCGCGTAATGAGACAAAATTTGGGTCGTTGCTCTCAAATAAATTCTGTTTCTTAAAGGTTTCGTCCCAACGGGTATTGCCAGCCTCAAGCTCAGGCCGAATCAAAATATTGCCATCGTGATCCATCACAAAAGCATAGCCCGAACTGCCTGCATCGATCCGCAACACATCCGATTGAATCGTGGTCAGCAGCAAATCCATGCCAATCACGCCAATCAACTGATTGTTGACTTTGACCGGAGCCGAGACCGTGATATTGAGCTGGTTGGTGACGGCATCGACATAGGTTCCGACCCAAGTTGGGCCAGTAGCTTTTTCGGCGGCTTGATACCAAGGACGTTTACGGGCATCAAAACCATCGGGCAATACGCTAACGACCCGCACATCATCGAGCACCATCACACCTTCTTTGGTGGCCAAATAGCCCAAAGAAATCAGCGGATTCAGATCGACGTTGCTTTGGAGTGCGCCAGTAATTTGGCGAGCACGAGCCACGGTCAGCCGCAGTTGATCAGGGGGAATCAGGGTTGGGCCACTGCCTGCCAGCCAAAAGGGGTCGGGGCGAGTGTCGGCCAGCCGATCAAGTGGGCGGCTGAAGGCCTGTTGGGTGATATTAACCATGGTTTGGACTTGGCGCTGCACACTCAACAAAGCCTGATCATATAGCTCAGCTTTGTCGATTGCGCGACTCATCAGCATGTTTTCAGCTTGAATTAAGAGGGTGTTTTCGCTTTGTTTGACGGCGGCCAAGCGGGCTTGGGAAATCCCATTCAAGCTCAACCAGCCCACAATAATCAAGGCTGGCAGCGAAACCCCTAATGCCAGCAACAAAACCCGCGCTTGAACCCCAAACCGAACATTTCGTGGTTGTGATGTCATAGGCCAACGCCCCGTGTATTGCTGGAAGTTGAGTCAGATCTGTAGGTAGGTTTAATGTCCCCTAGTGTAGCATAAAATAGTTGATTGGGGATCGGATGAATAAAGGATGAAGGATGAAATTGTTTTGATCCACGAAGGACGCGAAGGACACGAAGCACGGAACCGCGAAGGACGCGAAGCACGCGAAGGTTGAGTTTTTAGCCACGAATTCCACGAATTGCACGAACATTTTTTAGCCACAGATTACACAGATTTATTTAATTATCCTGCTCTGCGCAATGCCTGAACCCTAGCCCCTGACCCCTGCTCCCTACTATTTTGCCTTTTGATTTTTGATTCTATTAGTTCTTTTTGCCTTCTGCCTTTTGCCTTTTGATTTTATCGGTGGTTGTTTGCACTTTTCTTGTATACTTTGATCTAATTCTCTGGTGCTTTGGGAGGCACGCATGAGCGAACACCAGTCTGAGCAGGATGTGGGCGTGGATAGTCCAGCTACGCCATCACTGCTTCAACGGAATCGTTGGTTGCGGCGATTGATGAAATTTGGCTTTGTGGTGGTTGGCCTGTTTTTCTTTATTTTAGCTTTGCGCTTATTAAGTAAAGGTGCAGGTGGCTTGGGGCCATTTTTAACCAAAACCTTGGGGATTGAAAATGCCCTGAATACCTTGGGCTTTGGGTGGCTCTTTGCCTATGGGGTATTGAGTGGCTCGCCCGTGGCCGGAATTGCGCTTTCTTTTTTAGATAGCAAAGTAATCGATCCACTTCAGGCTTTTACGATGATTACTGGCTCACGGCTGGGTGCATCGTTTATTGTCTTGGTGATTGGCTTTATCTACTTTTTGCGGGGCCGTGAAAAAGCCGCCTCGCTTTCAATTGGCGTGTTGGCGCTTAGCGTTACAGCTACCACCTATCTGCCAGCATTGGCGATTGGCTATTGGCTCTTGACTGATAGCGGGCTGGATCAGGTGCGGATCGCCTTGCCATCGGCAATTTTCGATTTCGTCGAGCAGGTGTTTGATCCGATTGTGGCTTGGCTGATTCGCACGATTGATAGTGGGATTGTGAATATATTTGGGACAACTCCCGCGACAACTGGGGTTTTACCGGCAACGAGTGTGGTAATTTTTGTGGTTGGGGTCGGCACATTGCTGTTTGCCTTTAACCTTTTGGATAAAGCATTGCCGCAGGTTGATGCTGAACATAATGCATTTGGGCGGGTTGGTGGCTTGATCTATCGACCGTGGGCGATGTTTTTGCTGGGAGCGTTCGTTACCTCGTTGACCTTATCGGTTTCGGTTTCGCTCTCGATCTTGGTGCCACTTTCGGCTCGCGGCTTTATTCGGCGCGAAAATACCTTGCCCTACATTATGGGAGCCAACATCACCACCTTTATTGATACCCTGATTGCCTCATTGTTGATCAAAGATCCATTTGCTTTTACAGTAGTGCTGGCTGAAATTATCAGCATTACAGTAATTTCATTAATTATTCTCGTTTTTCTCTATCGCCCATATGAGCGGCTAATTTTGCGCTTGCTTGATCGGGTAGTCAACGATACGCCGATGTTGGTTACCTTTATGGTGGTGATGGTCGTGACCCCGATTCTGCTGTTATTTATCTAGGATCAACCTATGAAGCCTTTTAATTTGATGATTTACCTTGATGGTTCCTCGGCAGCGCGACGCATGGTGGCCTATCTTGCGCCATTAGCCCGTAAATCGCATGTCAAAACGACCTTTTTGGTCGATGAAGCCCATCAAGATGAAGCCGAAATGTATTTTTTCAACGCTGAGCAATTATTGCAAAGCGATCAAGCGCCGACCCGCACGATTCGCGGAGCCACGCCAGAACGGGCGATTGTGCTCGAAACTCGTGCTAGCCAACCAGATTTGGTGGCGTTTGGGCCGTTGCGCAAGGAAGGTTGGCGACGATGGCTGGGTCAATCGGCGATTGGTTCGTTGGCTCGGCGTTTAACCTGCTCGATGTTATTGATGCAAGGTCGCCCGAATGAGCTGCGCCGCGCCTTGGTTTGCGCTGCTGGTGGCCCGGCTACGCTACACGATGCCCAAATGACGGCCTCAATTATCGAACCCCTTGGCGGCCAAGTAACAATTTTGCATATTGTGTCGCAACTATCGCTGACCTACAAGCCCGAGGAGCGCGACCCTGAGCGGCTCGCCGATTTGGTGATGGAAAAGCAGGGCGAGGTGGCGCGTAATATTGCTGCCGCCAAAACCATTTTGACCGATCGCGGCATTACCACCACCGTGCGGATTCGCGCTGGCATGGTGCTTGAAGAAATTCAAGAGGAACTCAAAACGGGCGGTTACGATCTCTTGGTGATAGGTGCGCATCGGGCGCGAACGCCACTTGATCGGGTCTTGCTCGAAGATGTTAGCGCTGAGATCTTGTTTAATAGTCCAATTCCTGTTTTACTTGTCCAAAATACCAGCGATTTCTAAACCGCAATCAAGGAGTTTGCTATGGCCGTCTTGCTACTCGATAACTACGATTCCTTTACCTATAATTTGTATCAATATTTCTGCGAACTTGGCGCAGAGGTGGTGGTCAAGCGCAACGATGAAATTGAAGTCGATGATATTCGCCACATGGAAGCCATTGACCGGATTGTAATTTCGCCTGGACCATGTACGCCTGCCGAAGCCGGCATTAGCGTGCCGCTGATTCGCGAATTGTGTATGGAATACCCAATTTTAGGCGTTTGTCTGGGACATCAATCGATTGGGGCCGCCTTTGGCGGGCGAGTGATTCGCGCTCCCCAATTGCGCCACGGCAAAACCTCACCGATCACTCACTTGAATGTTGGGATTTTCGCTGGTGTGCCTTCACCCTTCACCGCCACCCGCTATCACTCATTGATTGTCGAGGAATCCAGCTTGCCTAGTGATCTTGAGGCTACCGCTTGGAGTGATGATGGCTTGATTATGGGTTTGCGCCACCGCACCTTGCCAATCGAAGGCGTGCAATTCCACCCCGAATCGATTATGACTGAGCATGGCAAAGTGTTACTTGCTAACTTCTTGAGCATTGCTAAACCAGAGTTGGCCGAGGTTAGGGGTTAGGGGTTAGGGATCAGGGGTCAGAGGTCAGGAATGGATTCCGTGAATCTGTGGCTAAAAACAGCTTTGCGTTTTTTGCGTCCTTCGCGGTTCCGTGCTTCGTGTCCTTCGTGTCCTTCGCGGATCAAAACATTGAGTTGAGATTAATAGATTTCGAGTGATATGCAACAATTAACATTAAAACCTGAAGAAGTGCCCGCCAATTTGGCCGAATGGCTGCGAGCTAGCCAACAAACCACCATTTTATTGGCGGTTGAGCTTGATGCCGATGGCTATCTGTCGTTGCAAGCCTTGCCGGAGGTAGATCCGCAGCTTGTGCCACGGGTGCGCAAAGCCATGGCACAATATGCCGAAACCTTGCGGAGGCTGCTGTGACCCATTATTTGGGCCTGACCGATGCCTTTATGCTCCAAGCCATGGTGATTCAGCACATCGGTGGAATTCATGGCATTACTGAACAGGGCTTTGAAAAATTAGCCACCGCCTTGGCTGCGCCCCAACAAACCATGTTTGGCGAGGATCTGTATCCCGATACGTTTAGCAAGGCCGCTGCTTTATTCGATGCGTTGATTCATGGTCATTGTTTTAGCGATGGCAATAAACGCACGGCCTTATTGGCGATGATTGAATTTCTGGCTCGGAATGGCTATGCCTTCAATACGCCCGACGACGATAGCCTTTACGATTGGATTTTGCTGGTGGCAGCAGAACGAGGCATGGATCGTGAACAACAGGCCGCTTGGATCGCACAACGTTGTGAGCAATTATGAGTGAAGAAGTTCCATTGCACTATATTACCCTTGAAGAAGCGCTGCATATTCGCGATGCGATTGCCGAAGCGCATGGCGAAAGCTTCGATGTTTTGCGCTTTCAACAATTACTCTCGGCCTTAGCTACGCCTTTTCAATCGATGTTTGGCGAGGAGCTTTTTCCAACGCTATGTGCCAAAGCGGGCATGCTGCTGGCTGGGCTAATTCGCAATCATCCATTTTGGGATGGCAACAAGCGCATCGCAATGGCGATTACGGCGCGATTTCTAGCCTTGAATGGCTATCAACTGACGGTTGATGCCGCCGAAGCTGATCAATTTACTACCGCCTTGGCCATGCATCGCCAAGATTATGAAACTGCCAGTAGTTGGCTAGCCCAACATTCGCGGCCAATTGGCGAAAATCGTAGCTAAAAAGCCAAAACGGCTGTGGTATAATGGGCCACAAATAGCCCACCGTAAACCACACAACCATAGAAAGAATAGCCAAATGGCCATCGCTGACGATCACGCACAATCAGAGCGAAGTGATGCTGTTTTGTTGGAGGCAATTACCACCAACAACGATATGCTGGCGCTCCAACAATTGTTTGATCGCTATCGCCAGCAATTGTTCCAGACTGCATTGGGGATTACCCGCGATCAACAATTGGCCGAAGAGGTCTTGCAAGATTGTTTTTATCGGTTGTATCGCCATGCTAAAAAGCTTGATGGCAGTATGCCACTGGCCCCTTGGCTCTATCGCGTAACGGTGAATTTGTGCTATAGCCGCATCAAGCGCCAACGCCCATGGTACGAGCCATTTCATCAATTGGCTGAGCGCTTGCGGGCTAGCTCTCGTTCTGCGCCCGATGTGGTCGCTGAACGCCGCGAGATGCAAGATGTGGTGCGCCAAACCTTAGAGCGCCTTTCACCCCAGCATCGCGCAGTTTTAGTCTTACATTATTTTCATGATTATTCCCTGACGGAGATTGCCGAAATTCTAGAATGCCCTGAGGGAACGATTAAATCGCGGCTGTTTTATGCCCGTAAAATTCTCAAAGAGCAGCTCTACCAAGCTGCAATCGAGGGCGAACCACTGATTGACGGAATTTCCTTCTAAGATAGTTAGTGCCGAGGAAGATTCAACCATGTCTATCTCCGTCCCACGCATTACACCACGACTATTAATGTCCGGTGATCCATTATTTAGCTTGGTGCGGTTGATTAGCCTTGGCTTGATTTTGGTCGTCGGCGCTCGCATCGATCAACACACGGTTATTCCGCCAACCACCCCATTTGGCCTAATTTGGTGGGCCTATGCGATCTATGGTTTAGTGATGGCTGGCTCGGCTTTTGTGCCCCGCTTTCGCAACTTGCCCTCGTGGATCTTTATTGTTGATTTTGGCTTTATTGCGCTCTTTGCCTTGTTTAGCGGTCTGCCCCCCGCCTTGTTGGTAGCGTTGATTATGTTGCCAACTGTGTGGGCTTCAACCAATCGTTCGCCTGCCCAAGCAGTTGGTACGGGTGTGGGCGCAGCGATTGTCTATGCTGGCATTACGCTATATCGGCGCTTTGGCGATGCTGGCAATGTTGGCAGCGAAGAGATGTTTGTTAGCATTGCAGTCAACTGTACAGCTTTGATTTTAGTTTCGTGGTTGGTCAGCACGCTTTCTGGTCAGTCCAGCGAGATCAATCGCGAACATGTGATTGCCGCACGGCGTGATGTCGATAGTGCTCAGCGTGATGCCGAAGCGTATCGCGACCGCATGCGAGCACTCTACGAAGTTGCCTATAAACTTAGTACTACCATGAATTTTCAAACGGTGCTTGATGCCACCGTGACCGAATCGATTCGTTTGATCAATGGCCGCAGTAGCGTGGTGCTGTTACCAACTGGCGAGCCAGATGAATTGTATGTTGCTGCTGGCGTTGGAGTTGGCTCTGGTGATCTCAATTTGCGGATTGCGATTGAGCCAACTGGAATTATGGCCTCGATTCTGGCCTCAGGCACGCCGCGCATTTTGAACGATTTGCGCCAATCACATGCCTTGAGCAGCGTACCATCGATGCAAAACTGTGCGTGTGTTTGTTGTGTGCCGCTGAGCGCAGGCCGCCGCAACTATGGCATCGTGGTCGTCGGGGTTGATCGTAACGAAATCAATGAAGATGAATTGGGTATGGTTTCGGCCTTGGCCAATTACGCAATTATTGCCATGCTCAATGCCCAATTGGTTGGCGAATTACGCGATGAACGCACCAAACTGATTAGCAAAGAAGAAGAAGTGCGCCAACAACTTGCCCGCGATTTGCACGATGGCCCCGCTCAATCAGTGGCCGCCATCACCATGAATATTGAATTTGTCAAGCGTTTATTGGAGCGCGAACCAAGCCGCGTGATGCAAGAGCTGACCAAAATGGGCGAATTAGCCCGCCGCACCACCTATGATATTCGCACGCTTTTGTTCGAGTTGCGCCCCTTGACTCTGGATAGCCAAGGCCTCGTTGCGACCCTGCGCGAATATGTAACCCGCTTCAAAGATGGCACGACCCAGGTAATCCTCGAAGAAACCGTCGGCGAGTTGCGGCTTGATGCCAAACGTGAAGGCACCTTGTTCAATATTATTCAAGAAGCTAGCAACAATGCCATGAAACATGCCCAAGCCAAACACATCTGGATTCGGCTAACCCGCCAAGGCGATGAGTTGATGGCGACAGTGCAGGATGATGGCAAAGGCTTCGATTTGCAAGCAGTTCGGGCTAACTACAGCAAACGTGGCTCGTTTGGCCTCTTAAATATTGATGAACGGGCACGCATGGTTGGCGGGAGTGCCGAAATGACCTCAGCAGTTGGCGCTGGTACAACCGTTCGGGTTATTGTACCGCTTGATGCCAGTAGTATTTAGATAATGAATCTACTGACCCCGCGACGAGTGCTCGTCGCGGGGTTTTATAGTTAATTGCCTTCATCCCAACCCCGCTCTCACTGCGGCGGGCGAGGGTAAGTTTCCGCTGCGAACCACTAAGCCGCTGGTTCATCGATAGATGGCTAACTGCCCTTGATTGCCCTTGAGGGGGTGCAGGGGGATTAAAGCCCCCGACGTTTCCCGCCTTGAGGCGGGACGGAAGGGTGGTGATCACGGATGATGGGATGGTTAACAACCTACCCTTAAAAGGAAGGGATTAGGGAATGAGGGCATGCTGACGAACTATCGATAAAAATGCACATAAACCGCTATTGGTTGTACACTAAGCAGCAGATGATTTAGCTGGAGCAAGCGTCGATGCTGCAAACATATCAAGATGCCATGGATTGGATCTACAGTTTCCTCGATAGCGAGAAGAAGTTACCCAAAAATCCGACCGAATTTAATTTGCCCCGGGTCAAGGCGATGCTGGAGTTGTTGGGTAATCCACAGTTGCGCTATCCGGCGGTGATTGTGGCTGGCACGAAGGGCAAAGGTTCAACGTGTGCCTTTTTAGAGTCGATTATCCGCCAGAGTGGCCTAAAAGTTGGCTTTTTTAGCTCGCCGCACCTACACTCCTACCGCGAACGCATGCAAATCAATCGTGAGCTAATTAGCCAAAGCCAGCTTGTCGATTTGATTAATCAGGTGCGACCGCTACTGGAGCCACTTGACCCCGAAGTTGGTTCACCAACCACCTATGAAATTGGGGTGGTTTTGGGTTTGTACTACTTTGCTACGCAGGCAATCGAGTTGGCAGTACTTGAAATTGGCTTGGGTGGGCGCTATGATGCGATTAACACTGTTAACCCTGTGCTCAGCGTAATTGCTTCGATCAGCTATGATCACACGGCGATTTTAGGCGATACACTAGCCAAAATTGCCTATGAAAAGGCTGGAATCATCAAGCAGCATGTGCCAGTAATTAGCACTGTGCAGCAAGCCGAGGCGGCTGAGGTGATCGCTCAGGTTGCTGCTGAGCAAGCGGCTCCGTTATTTATTGCAGGGATGGCGGGATTGCAGGAGCAAGCCTCAGGGGTGGTTGCTGAATATCCACTGGTGATTGTGCCTGAACAACTGGGCTTGAAGGGTGAGTTTCAGATGCAAAATGCCCAACTTGCCACCAGCGCCGCATTGCTCTTGCGCGAACTCGGTTTCCCCATTAGCGATGATGCTATTCGCCAAGGTTTGGCAACAACCCAATGGCCTGCTCGGTTTGAGCAAATTGCCAACGAACCGTTGACGCTTGTCGATGGAGCGCATAACGGCGATTCGGCGCGGGTGCTGCTGCAAGCGCTCAAACAGAATTATTCAAACCGACCGCTGACCTTAGTTTTAGGCACATCAAGCGACAAAGATATTCAAGCAATTATTCAGCAACTCAGCAATTCGGCAACCCACCTGATCACAACCTGTTCGCGGCATCCACGGGCTTTAGCACCCGAAAAACTGGCTGAATTGATTCAGCAGCATGTTAATCGCCCGGTTCATCAGACCAACAGCGTGGCCGAGGCCTTAACGCTGGCCCAACAACTCACATCCGCCGCTGGCCTCATTTGCGTAACTGGATCGCTGTTTGTGGCTGCCGAAGCGCGTGAAACCCATGGCTTAGCCCAGCCCGATTAGCCGATCGTAAACTGACTCGTAATGCCAAATCGCGACACTAGCAACAGCAGAGCAGCCCTCGCGATGCGGCATGGAGCAACGAGCATTGGAGTTTGTATGCATATTCTACTTGTTGAAGACCATGAAATGAATCGCGATATGTTGAAGCGCCGCCTTGAACGTCGCGATTTTCAGGTTTCGGTGGCCGTCGATGGTCAAGAAGCGATCGATTTGGTTGAAAGCTTAATGCCCGATATCATCTTGATGGACATGAGTTTGCCAAATGTTGATGGCTGGACGGCAACTCGCATCATCAAAGCCAACCCAGCAGTCAATCAGATTCCGATTATTGGTTTAACTGCCCATGCTATGGCCGGTGATCGAGAGCGCTGTTTGGAAGCAGGCTGCAACGAATATGAGATTAAGCCAGTTGACTTTACTAGCCTGGTTAGTAAGATTCAGGCCTTAGTCGAGGATACGCCACTATGACCGCAACCCAACCTCGTATTCTCGTTGTTGACGATAGCGAAGATAACCGCTATTTGCTGCAACGCCAACTATTGCGGCGCAATTATGGAGTAGTGCTTGCTGAGAATGGTCAGCAAGCACTTGATTATGTTCAAAGCCATACGATCGATCTCATACTGCTGGATATTATGATGCCTGTGATGAATGGCTTTGAGGTCTTACAAAATCTCAAACAGAACGAACAATTACGTCATATTCCAGTGATTATTGTTTCGGCGGCTGATGATATGGAAAACGTGGTCAAGGGCATTCAAATGGGTGCTGAGGATTATTTGGCAAAGCCATTTAATACGACCTTGCTGCGAGCACGGATCGAAGCTTCGTTGGAAAAAAAGCGTCTGCACGACCAAGAACAGGCCTATCTACAAGCGATCGCCTTAGAACAAGCCCAATCCAACCGCCTCTTGCGCAATATTCTGCCGCAAACCATCGCCGACCAACTCAAAGACCAACAAGCCAATATCGCCGAATATTTTAGCAGTGTCAGCGTACTTTTCGCTGATATTGTTGGTTTTACCGAGTTATCGGGCCATATCAATGCCAAAGAACTGGTAGCCTGGCTCAATCGTTTGTTCTCACGGTTCGATCAGATGACGCTTGATGTTGGCTTGGAGAAGATCAAAACCATCGGCGATGCCTATATGGTTGCCGCAGGCTTGCCGATTGCCCAGCCCGACCATGCCGAACGTTTGGCGCTCTTCGCCACCTCAATGTTGGCAGAGATTGAGCAAATTACGATGCCCAACGGCAAGCCGTTACAAATGCGAATTGGCATTCATAGCGGGCCAGTTGTTGCAGGCGTGATTGGCACAATCAAATTTAGCTACGATCTGTGGGGCGATACCGTTAATATTGCCAGCCGTATGGAAAGTAGTGCTCATCCCAACACGATTCAGGTTAGCGCCGAAACCTATGCTTTGTTGCAAGATCATGAGCATTTTAGTTTGCAGCCACGCCATGGGGTCGAAATGAAACATCTCGGCACACGCACGACCTATATTCTTAATCGCCATCGGCATCATTAAGCTTAGGAATTGTTATGCACTGGCAAATTCCATCGTATACCTTTCCCACCTTGATTGCGAGCAGCGTTTCGTTTGCAATCGCAATTATTGTCTCACGTCGCCGCTTTGTTTCACAGATGTGGCCGTTTGCTATTTTAGCTTTCACTGTTGCTTTTTGGACATTGGGCTATGCATGGGAATTGGTCAGTGTTGATTTAGCGACTAAAGTTATTTTTGCTAAAACTCAATATTTAGGCATTGCTACGCCACCAGTCGCTTGGGTGGCGTATGCTTTATATTACACCGGACAAGAGCGTTTTGTCACTAAGCGTAGTTTTTTATATGCCATGATTATTCCTGCAATTACCATTGTTTTAGTCTGGACGAATGAATGGCATCATTTGATTTGGACAAAAACTGAAATTGCGATGTATGGCGAATATACGATGCTCCAAACTTATTATGGACCATGGTTTTGGGTGCATACGGCTTATTCATATGTGTTTATGGCGGCTGGTACGTTAATTTTGCTGCAAGCATTAGTACTTTCTTCATCGCTTTATCAAAATCAAATTATTGCCTTAATTTTAAGTGCAATCGCGCCATGGGTCACCAATGCGTTTCATATTTTAGGCTATCGGCCATTTCCCTATCTTGATTTAACCCCGTTTGGCTTTGTGATTAGCACCGTTGCCTTGGCGTGGGGGGCTTTGCGCTATCGTTTGTTCGATACGATTCCAATTGCGCGGCATATTTTGATGGAAAATCTCAGTGAGGGCGTGATTTTTCTCGATGCTAAGCGCCGCGTGATGGATATGAACGCCACGGCTGGCAAGTTGTTGGATATTCGGCCCGACCAGCAAATTGGTCAATCGGCCATCGTCAGCATTTTAGAACGTTTGGATGCACCGCAATCGGATGATTCTGATGAGCATTTGCGTTGGGAATATACGCTCCATCGCGATGAGAAAAAATTAGTGCTCGATGTGCAATTATCGCCACTGAGCGATCGCAATCGCTATCTTGGCCATTTGCTGTTGCTACGCGATATTACTGAGCGCCATCAGTACGAAGATTTGCTGCGCTCGCAACGTAATTTGTTTGCCGGCTTGGTTGAAGTGGCCCGCGCCACCAGCGCTCAGATTGATCTCGACCAGACCTTGCAAAGCACCTTGGATGTGGCGCTCCACCTAACCACAGCCGAGCAAGGCAGTATTTTTCTGCTCGACCAACATCAAATGGTGACTCATAGCATTTTGGCCCGCGAAAAAGCCACGCGCATCGAACAGCAAAATTTGGTTGGGCGGGTGATGCGCCAAGGCTTGGCAGGCTGGATCGTCGCCCACAATCAAATTGCCTTGATCAAAGACACCCACACTGATGATCGTTGGTTGCATTTGCCAAACGCACCCTACAATGCGCGTTCGGTGTTGGCCTTGCCGATTTTTGGCACGGCTGGAATTTTGGGTATTTTGATGCTGTTGCATTCAGAGGTTGATCATTTTCGCCAGGAGCATTCCGAGTTGATGGAAGCGGCTACCGCTCAAATTTCGTTTGCAATTGGCAACGCCCATGTGTACCAAACCCAGCAACAACTGACTCGCGAGCTAAGCCGCGCCAAGGATGCTGCCGAGGCTGCTAGCCAAACCAAAAGCCAATTTTTGGCCAATATGAGCCACGAATTACGCACCCCGCTTACCGCGATTATTGGCTATGCCGATGTGATGCGCGAAGATTTACTCGATTCCAACGACCAAATTTATTTAGCCGACTTGGATCGGATTCGCTCAGCCGGAGCGCATTTGTTGGGCTTAATCAACGATGTGCTTGATCTCTCGAAAATTGAGGCAGGCAAAATGCCAGTCTATTGGGAGCAAACCCGCGTCAGCATTCTATTAAATGATGTGATTACGACGGTGCGCCCACAGATTGACCGCAACCATAATAGCCTGATGATCGACCAGACCTACCATAACCTGATGTTTTGGACCGATATTTCTAAGTTGCGGCGGGTGTTGATTAATTTGTTGGGCAATGCGGCCAAATTCACTGACCATGGCACGATTTCGCTCTCGCTTTTTCTTGATGAAACCGATGAGCCTGCTTGTTTGCAAATACGGGTTTGCGATACAGGCATTGGGATGACGGCTGAGCAAGTTGCCAATTTGTTTCAAAATTTTAGCCAAGCCGATGCCTCAACAACGCGTAAATATGGCGGCACTGGGCTTGGCTTGGCGATTAGTCGTAATCTGTGCAAATTAATGGGCGGCGATATTGAAGTGACCAGCGAGTTAGGCCATGGCTCAACTTTTATTGTCAAGTTGCCATGGGTCGAGCAACCATTTAGCGATCAGCGTGAAGTTGGTTCCGACGGACCACCCTACCTGTTTTGATCACGATGGCGACTGGATTTGTGCCAAACTTATAGCCGATATGGCGTTCGTCGGGCAGGTTGAGCAAGGCCAGATCAGCTTGCATGCCAACTGCTAAGCTACCAACGCGCTCATGCTGGCGAATTGCAAACGCTGAATTAACCGTGGCCGCGTTCAAGGCCTCGGCTGGAGTCAGCCGTAAATAGCGACAAGCAATGGCAATTGCCATCGGCATCGATTCACAAGGGCTGGTGCCTGGATTACAATCGGTGGCTAGGGCCAAAATTCCGTTCGCTTCGATTAAACTGCGAGCTGGGCTGAATTGACTCTTGCCCAGACCAAACGGCGTGCCAGGCAACGAAACGCCCACGGTTTCTGAATTTGCCAAGATCGCGATATGTTCGGGCGGCGTGGCGACCAAGTGATCAACCGAGATTGCCCCTAGTTCGACCGCTAGCGGCGTGCCACCCAACGGCTCAAACTCATCGACATGCAATTTCAAGCGAAAGCCCAATGCTTTGGCCTTAACCAAAATACGTTGGCTTTGGGCAACTGAAAAGGCTCCATTTTCGCAGAAAATGTCGCAAGCCAAGGGTTCTTGCCAGATTGTTTGCTGTTGCCACCAAGCTGCTACTGCAGGCAACATCTCATCAACCACCAAATCTACAAACGCTTCTGGATTGTCGCGATATTCGGCGGGAATGGCGTGTGCCCCCATAAAGGTCGGCACGATGCCAATTGGATGAGTTTGGGCTAGCTCAGCGATCGCTTCGAGCATGGTTAATTCGGTAGCGGTATCAAGCCCATAGCCACTTTTGATTTCGACGGTAGTTGTGCCATGGGCCAATAATTGATCAAGCCGTGGGCGGGTTTGGGCAACTAATTCGGCTTTACTGGCTGCTCGTGTGGCATGAACTGTTGACATAATTCCTCCACCAGCCGCCATTAATTCGCTATAGCTTGCGCCTTTGATTCGTAATTCGAACTCATGGGCGCGATCGCCTGCATAACAAGCGTGGGTGTGGGGATCGACAAAGCCTGGGATTGCCAAATAACCACCTGCATCGATTGTTTGATCGGCAGTCCAAGCGCTAAGCTCGGCCTGACTGCCAAGTGCCACGATGTTGCCTGCTTGGACAGCAACAACAGCTTGGTCGATAGCGGTTAATTGGGCCAGCTGTTGGCCGCGTAAAGGTGCTTGCGGGCCAGTAACCAAGCGACCTATATTGGTAATTAATTGATCAGCGTGGGGCATAACTCCTCCTTGAGTTAACTGCGAGCAACGATAACCGCTGTATCCTACCACAGCTGAAAAGGTCGGCTTATCTGCTATAATAGCCTTACCAATAAGGAGGATACACGGTCATGACAATCAATCGCCGTTCGACGCGGGCGCGTCGGCGACCACCAATTCGCAATATCAAAACATCATCAGCAGCCGGCATGAACCCAGATGTGGAATATATCTACATTCGCCATGATCTGATTCGGATCATTTTGATGGGTGGTGGGTTGTTGGCACTTATGGTCGTGCTAGCTGTATTAAATGTGTTCTAGCCGACACATTATTGGCTTGCTGCTGGCACGGCCTACGCCGTGCTTCTTTTTTGAGCAGCGCCTATGCTTGAGGTTGCTATGAGCGATGAACGTTTAGCCAGTAAAGCAGCACGTTTACGCTGGATTGAACGCAAACTCTATAATAATCCCCAAGGCTTGCGGGTGATGGATTTGGCCGAGGCTACGGGCATGGATCGGCGCACCATCTACCGCGATTTGGGTGCGCTTGAAGACATGGGCGTGCCAATGTGGCAATTTGAGGGCAAATTTGGGATTAATCGCGAAGATTATCTCTCAACAGTGCGCTTAAATTTAAATCAAACAATTTCGCTGTTTTTTGCTGCCCGTTTGCTGGCCCACCATAGCGATGAGCAAAACCCGCATGTGGTGGCGGCGCTTGAGAAAATTGCGGCCTCGCTGCCCGATGAAACAATTGCTAAACATTTGAGCAATGTTGCCGCCCAAATTCAACTGCGCCCAACCCGCCGCGAATATATTTTGGTGCTCGAAACCTTCACTCGCGCTTGGGCTGATCGGCGTATGGTTAAATTTTCGTATTGGGCCTCGAACCGTGAGGAGCCTGAGGAGCGCACGGTTGCGCCGTATGTGCTCGAAGTGTCGCGGTTTGAACCAGCCTCATATGTGATTGGCCACGACCCATTACGCAATGCTTTGCGCACATTTAAGCTCGAACGAGTCCAACGCGCCGAAATTCTTGATCTCGAATATGTGATTCCCGCGGATTTCGACCCATACTCCATGCTGGCCGATAGCTGGGGCATCATGGACGAGGGCAATACTGTCACGGTGCGCTTACGATTTAGCGCAGTTGTGGCCCGTCGCGTCAAAGAAAGCACGTGGCATCGGTCGCAAGAAGTGATCGATTTGCCCGATGGTGGCTGTGAGCTTTCGATGAAACTCGCTGGTACGCGTGAAATGCGTTCATGGGTGCTGGGCTGGGGTGCTGATGTTGAGGTATTGGCTCCAGCTGATCTACGCGCTGAAGTTGCCGAGCACGCTCAACGGATGGTTCAGCAATATCAATAGTTAATTGGGCCAATTTGAATCAATCAACAACCCCTGATCTCGCGATTGAGATGAGGGGTTTGTTTGTTAATGTCATCAATCGCTCACCCGCCGTTAAGCGATATTTTCGGCTTGGCAACTCAACACGCGGTACAATAGCACAGAATGCGGAGTATCAGGCATTGATTTAAGGATGAGTGCATGCAGCATGTGGTGATTGTTGGCGGCGGTTTAGGTGGTTTGGCAGCAGCCTTGCGGCTACGGGCGGCTGGTGTCGCCGTAACTTTATTTGAAAAAAACACGGCCCTTGGTGGCAAAATGGCCCAAGTTGTGCAACATGGCTTTCGCTTTGATACAGGACCATCGCTGTTTACGATGCCATGGGTGGTGGAAGAATTGCTCGCCAGTGTTGGGCGTGATCTCGCCAGCGAACTGACAATTAAGCCGGTTGATCCAACCTGCCGTTATCAATGGCCTGATGGCACACGCCTCGATGCTTGGAGCGATCTGCCCAAGCTTTTGAAAGAAATTGAACGCCTCGAACCAGCCGATGTTGCAGGCTTTTTGGGCTTTATGGCATTTAGCGCCCAGATTTATCAAGCAGCGGCTGAGCCATTTTTGCTTGAGCCATTTCAGGGCTTGCGCACAATGCTGCAACCACGTTTACTGCGCGATGTTTGGAAAATTGCCCCCTTGAAAACTGTTGATCAAGCGGTGCGCCACTATTTCAAACACCCCTATCTGCGCCAGTTGTTCAATCGCTATGCTACCTATAATGGCTCCTCGCCCTATCGTTCGCCCGCGACGTTTTGTATTATTCCTTATGTTGAAATCGCCCAAGGCGGCTGGTATATCGACGGTGGTATGTATCAATTGGCGGCGACGCTAGGCCGAATTGCTGGCGAAATGGGTGTCGATATTCAGTTAAATAGTTTGGTTAGCGAAGTTATTGTAACCAACAAAACCGCTACTGGTGTGCGTTTGAGCGATGGCCGCACGATTAATGCCGATTATGTGATTGTGAATGCTGATGCGATGTATGCGCTTGATCAGCTGATTCCAACCACCAAAGCGCCAACCCACGAATTGGCGTGCTCAGGTTTTGTGTTGCTGTTGGGGGTTAATCGCGATTACGCTCAATTGCAGCATCACAACATTTTCTTTAGCGGCGATTATGCCGCCGAATTTCGGGCAATTTTTGAGCATGGTGTGCCAGCAGTTGACCCGACAATCTATATCGCTGCAACCTGCCGCTCGAACCCTGAGCATGCCCCGCCTGGAATGCTGAATTTATTTGTGCTGGTCAATGCCCCAGTCACAGGTCGGGTGAATTGGCAACGCGAGGCGGCGGCCTATCGTGATTTAGTGGTGCGCCGTTTGGAGCAGCATGGCTTGGTTGGGCTGAATCAAGCGATTATCAGCGAAACTATGCTCACGCCTGCTGATCTGGCGAGCATGACCAATGCCCAGCGTGGCTCGTTGTATGGCCCTGCCTCGCATGGCTTACAGGCAGCCTTTTTGCGGCCAGCCAATCAGCCAGCAGGCTTGCAGAATTTGGCCCTTGTTGGTGGGGCGACCCATCCTGGTGGTGGAATTCCGCTGGTGTTGTTGTCGGGCAAAGCTGGGGCACGCTGGGCATTGCAAAGATTAGGAGTTGCTGAGAAGCCCAAACTTGGGACTATTTTCTGATAGTCAGGTTGGTCAAAGATCGCTACGATGCGACTGTGGTAGCAGTTTGCTTGCCAAAATACAGCTGTTGGATGAAAGGAATAATGTTATGAGTAATACCCCCAAACCGCGCCAAGGCCGCCAGCGAGTACGCGAAAAGCGCTCGTTGTTGCCATTCTATTTGATGCTCGGCTTGGTTGGCATTGTTGGATTAACCTTTGTGTTTATTCAGGCCTTACAAACTCCGGTTGCTCCGCCCAGTGCCAGCATCCCGATTCGTCCTGTGATCAACGCAGCCATTGGTCAAACCTCGGAAGGCTATTGGTATAAGGGCGATCCCAATGCTCCAATCAAGGTGATTGAATTTGCTGATTTTGAATGTCCAGGCTGTCGCCAGCTTGAAGTTGATCTAGCAAATGCCAATTTTGATGCTGAATATATTGAAACTGGCAAAGTTCAATGGATTTATCGTGAATTTCCCTTGCGTAGCATTCATAAATCGGCCCAATATACAGCTGAAGTAAGCCGCTGTGCTGGCGACCAAGGTGTCTATTGGCCGGTGCATATGGCACTTTATGATAGCCAATTGCAATGGACAAACTTAGACAACCCTAATCCACTCATCCTTGATGCAGCGGTCAAGGCTGGCGCTAACCTCGATAAATTGGAAGATTGTATGGATGCTGAAACGCATACAGCAGCCATCAATGCTTCCTACGATTCGGCCAAAAGCTTAGGCCTCGATCAAACGCCGACCGTTTTTATTAATGATGATCGGATTAATTTCGTGGGTGATTTTTATACCGACTTAAAGCTCGCAATTGATGCGAAATTAGGTGTTACTCCCTAGGAGGCGTGTAATGGACGACCGTCCGTATTGGCCGCGTATGGCCATGGCTTTTTTGGCGCTTGGTGGCCTGATTAATTCAAGTTATCTAACCATTCACCGTTTGCGACCAACCCAAAGCGCCCCGCTGGTGTGTGGTGTGGTTGGCAATTGTGAAGCTGTGCAAGCCAGCAAATATAGTGTTTTTCCCCCAACCAATGGCATTCCGGTGGCCTATATTGGCTTTGTGGGCTTTTTGTTGTTGGTGGTGCTGAGCGTGCTGAGTTTGCAGCGGTCGCAGATTGGGCGATTTAGTTTGCCAACGATCAACTTGGTGTTGGCAAGCGGTGGACTGGCATTTTCGGCCTATCTGACGGCAATTGAGGCTTGGGTGCTGCACGAATGGTGTCAGTGGTGCATTATCTCGGCGGTGGTGGCAGTGCTCTTTTGGGCTTTAGCAGGGTTCGATTGGTGGCAAGCCCGCCGATCAGTTGATTCTGAATCGCTCGAACCTGCCAACGCGACTGCGGTATAATACAGATTATTATTCAAGTAAGGACCAGCGTTTATGGCGCATTTTGAATCGATCTTTAGTGTGCGATTGTGTCACCCTGAAGATGCTCCTTTGCTCGCTCCGTTGATTTCGGCTTTGGCTACTGAAGAAGGCGTAACGCCGCCCGAACCCGAAGCCTTGGAAGAGATTATTCGGGCGATGCTGACTACTGGCTTTAGCGATTTTGTGATTGCTGAGCGTGGCCCCAACGAAGATGAAGTTGTGGGTTGTATTCAGATTAATTATCGGCTTTCGACTTGGGCTGCCGCGCCCTATGCCTATTTAGAAGATTTTTACCTTGTGCCCGAAGCGCGTGCCCAAGGGATTGGCACCAAATTGCTCGATTACGCCTGTCAGCGGGCCGAGGGCAAAGGCTGCCAAAATGTACAACTTGATGTCCGTGAGGCCAACAAAGGCGCAATGCGTTTGTATGCCCGCTATGGCTTCAAAGTGACCAACAGCATGATTTGGAAACGCGATAAGCCAGAGTGTGAGCACGATTACAGTGCCGAAATCAACGAATTGGTCGATCATTTACGCGGCAATGAGGAAACGGAGGCAGCCTAGTGTGGAGCATGCGCATCGGTAATGTCAGTGGTATCCCGATTAAATTGCATCTTAGCTGGCTGATTTTGGCTGGTCTGAGCATCTATAGCTTTGAGCAGATGTTTACGCTCAATGGGCAATCGGGCTTACCGCTAGCCTTGCTTGGCACATTACTGTTGTTGTGCTCAATTGTGCTGCATGAAGTTGGCCATGCCCTAATGGCTCGGCGGTTAGGCTTGCGAGTAACAGCAATCACGCTGTTTTTAACTGGCGGCCTAACCGAGCTGGCCGATGATGTTGATTTGCCGCAAAGCGAATTTAAAATTGCCTTGGTTGGCCCATTAGTCAATGTTGGCTTGGCAATTGTGGCGTTCGTTGGGGCGTGGTTTTCCCAAGGGGTTTGGGCTAGTTTTTGGGCGACCTTGGCGATTGTCAATGGTTTGTTGGCAGTGTTTAATTTGCTGCCCTGTCATCCACTCGATGGCGGGCGTGTGTTACGCTCGATCTTCTGGTTTTTGAATGATGATTTGTTGCGGGGCACGCTCCAAGCCAGCATGGTTGGGCGCTATCTTGGCAACGGCTTGATGATCATCGGGCTAGTAGCCTTGTTTAGTAATGCCTTGACTGGCAGTTTGCTCTTGCTGATGGGCTGGATGACCAATCGGGCTGCGGTCAGCAATTTTGTGCAAACCACCCTAAACTACACCCTCAGCCGAGCTTTGGTTGGCGAAGTGATGACCCGTAGTTTTCGGACAGTTTCGCCGCATTTAACCCTCGATTTATTTGCTGGCCAATATTTGCTGGGCCAAGCCGAGCCTGCTTTTCCGGTCGTACACTCCGAACGTTTGATCGGCATGATCAGCGTGCAACATCTGTATCGCTATGCGATGGGCGAATGGCGTAGCGTCTCGGTTGGCGATGCCATGACTCCCAAGGCTGATTTGCCACGGCTCAATGTTGGCGATAGTATGCAAACTGCCTACTACACGATGCTTGGTCAGCGGTACGATAGCCTACCCGTGACCGATGGCGATGCGGTGGTGGGGATTGTGCGCCATCGTGATGTGGTAGCGTTTGTGCAAAGCGCCCTCAAAATCAACGTTTAAAGCATCTGCCGCTTTACGCATTTCAAACTGTAACCAAAAGCTGTATCTAGCGTTATAGAGATACAGCTTTTGCTGATTAACTGCATCGATTGAGAGAGGAACCCCTATGCTGCGGCGTACTTTTTGGGTGATCATTGTTGGCATTCTGCTGGTTTTATTAAATTTCAAAATTAATGGTATCGAGCTTTTGCCCAATTGGCTCGGCCTACTGCTGATATTTGGGGCGTTGCTGCGCTTGCAACAAGCGTATGTCTATTTCAAACGTGCTACATGGCTCAGTTTTTTCGCGCTTGGACAATCAATTCCTTGGTTCGAGAGTCCTACCACATTACCTGATGATCCATGGTATCAGTATGGCTTTGTTCTGAGCTACTTTTTTTATGGTATCTATCTATGGATGATCGGTGAAATATGTTATGCGCTGGTTCGCTATCAACGTTTGGCCGAGCCTGAGCGGAGCAATCGCCCGCTGGTGCTAAGCTATTTGGCGCTGATGAGCCACCTGATTTTTCTGCTCTTGCTGTGGATCTGGCCTGCGTTAGGCGTGAGTCTGCTGACCATGGTGGCATTGGGAATTGGATTTATCGCCTATGCTGTAGTGTTTTTTCAATGGCAACGCTATACGAAACGACTCAATAGCATTGATTTTGGCATTCAGCATACCCCGCGCTTCGCTGCTTGGCTCAAAGTCACAATCGTCATCTTGTTAATTGTGCCATTGCTGGGATTAAGTAGTACCTGGATCAATCCGACCAATCCTTTAGTAGCGAATGAACCAACCGCAACCGCGATCTATCGTCAAAAATTCTCTAGATCATATGTTCTGCCTAAAAATCCTATTGCCTATAGCCCCGATGGTTCAATGCTGGCTTTAATTGATAAAGAAATCGTTGAACTGCCTGAGGAATTACAAAATAATTATGACTTTACTATAACTAAATTATATCTACTTGATACAGCAGATTATTCAAAACAACGAGTGATTACGCTGGGTGATAATGTTTTTGTAACAAATATGACTTGGAATCATACGGGAAGCCAGATTTTTGTTAGCCTAGGACGAGATAGTAGTACTATCAATTATATTATTGATCCAATCAAGGCGGATATTAAGTTTAGCAAAGAAGGGAAATATATTGGATTTTTGAATTCTGCTCGTTGGAGTGCTGATGATCGGATCATAACTCTATTAGCTAATTCAGTTTGGGAGTTTAATGCGATTACTGGGGAAATGCAGATAATTTCACGACCTATTTATAATCCAAGTCTTAAAGCCGACTTAAGCCCTGACTCACAGTATATAGTTTATCGTGATGAACTACAGGATAGCCTTGATATTTATCGCTCACCAGATTGGATTGCATATACAAATCTTCAGAAAAATATTGAATATGTCTATAATCTGAGTTGGAGTAACGACCAAAAACTAATTGCAGTAGCCAAAAGTAATGATGAGATCCAAGTGTGGGATGCTGCTTCTGGCCAATCAATCCATAGTTTATTAATCACCTATCAAGATGATCGTTGGTGGAATGCTAAAACCTATGCAACATTTGCTCAAAGTGTTACATTTAGCCTAGATAGCACCCTTATTGCAGGGGGTAGTCATGATGGTAACATGATGCTTTGGCAAGTGGATGATGGGCGACGTTTGCTCAGATTTGATCAGCAGCAATCAGGTATCATCGCCATCGCAATCAAACCGCATAACCAGCACATGGCTTCGATTGATGAAGATGGAAACTTATTAATTTGGGACATCATGAAAGTAGTACAATGAGCGATTTCGAATGGCCGCCAGAGCTTGACACCACGATTGATGGTTTGGCCCAAGGCGGCGATGGAGTTGGCCGCTATGCTGGCCGACCGGTGTTTGTGGCGGCGGCTTTGCCTGGCGAACAGGTGAGGGTGCGCCTCACCGAGCGCCGTAATGGCTGGGCACGCGGGGTTTTACTGGAGCCACCAAGCAATCCGGCAGCTGAACGGGTTACTCCGGCGTGTCCGGTTTATCAACGCTGTGGTGGCTGCGATTGGCAATATCAGATGATTGAAAGCCAGCGCCAAGCCAAACAAACGATTTTGGCTGAGCAATTGCGCTTTGTGGCCCAAACCGATCACGCCGAAGTTGCGGCCACGGCGGCAGGCGAACCATGGCATTATCGTTCGGTTGCGCGGGTGCATGTCGATGGTCAACGAGTGGGGTTTTATGCCGCTGGTGGTCGCCAGATTGTCGAATTTGATCAGTGCTTGATCATTGATCCGCGCTTGAATGCGACGATTGAACGATTAAAACCACTGTTGCCTTTGATAGGCTTGCGCGAAATTAGCCTGCGCCTGAGCACCACCGATGGCACAATCCACGGTCATTTGATTGGGCAAGGCCAAAGTGCTTGGCGTAGTTGGGCACGGCGTTGGATGTCAGCAGATGCCACGATTGCTGGAGTTTCTTCGGCGACCCGCGAGGGCTGGATGGCCTTGGCGGGAGCCGAATACTTGTATGAGCAATTGGGCGATGTACGTTTGCGAATTGCCCCAACCAGCTTTTTTCAAGCTAATGTTGAGCGAGCGCGGGCAGTGTTGCAGCAAATCGAGTGCTTCTTGCCGTTGAATAACACCACCCGTTTACTTGATGGCTTTTGTGGCGTTGGTACGTTTTTGTTGCCTTTGGCACATAACATTGGCCATGGCTGGGGCATTGAGGAACATCCGGCGGCAATTCGCGATGCTCAGGCGAGTGCTAAAGCCAATCAACTTAGTAATGTGACCCTGAAAACCGGCAAGGTTGAGGCGATTTTGCCGCAGCTCAAGCAACAATTTGATTTAGCGATTGTTGATCCGCCACGGCGTGGAGTCGAGCCAGCTGCCCTCAATGCCCTGATTGCTGCCCAACCAACTATGATTGCCTATGTGTCCTGTCATCCTGGCACCTTGGCTCGCGATATTAAGCTTTTGCAGGCTGGCGGTTATACCATTCAGCATGCTCAGCCCCACGATTTCTTTCCGCAAACCAGCCATGTTGAGAGTTTGGTTTTGCTCAGTAAGGCTTGATGAGCCTTCGCCCGATCCCTACCAAACGCCCCTCGCCCGCCGCAGTGGGAGAGGGGTTGGGGTGAGGGAGCCTAAAACCGACCCTTGTATGCTCCTAAACCCCAACTTGCACAATAGCCTGCTATCCGTAATAATGCAGCTTTCACCCTACTCCAGTTGATGGAAGGACACCCAATGCCTTCGCCAGTGCCAGATGGACACGTTCGCGGTGCGTTGCTGCCAATTGGTGGCGCAATGGATTTGCAGCGCAGACGGTTAATTTTATTACGCTTTTTTGAGCTTGCAGGCGGCTCCAACGCTCGTATTGTGGTTATTCCGACTGCTTCGGAATTGCCCGATGGGGGCCGCGAATACCTTGAGGTGTTTGGTAAATTAGGCGTTGCCAGCGTCGAATTATTGCCAGTTCGCGAACGGATCAATGCCAATGATCCAGCGGCAACCGAAATTATTGCCCAAGCGACTGGAATTTTTATGACAGGTGGCAATCAATTGAAGCTTACGGCGGTGCTTGGTGGCACGCCGGTTGCCACAGCTATTCGGCGAGCTAACGCGCGGGGGGTTCCGGTGGCGGGCACGAGTGCGGGCGCTTCGGCGATGAGTGCCCATATGATCGCCTATGGGGCCAAAGGGCTGGTGCCACGCTATGGCATGGTGCAATTTGGGCCAGGGCTTGGGCTAACCAATCGGGTTGTGCTTGATCAACACTTTGGCGCTCGCCATCGGCTGGGGCGTTTGATCGCGGCGGTCAGCTTTAATCCATATCTGATTGGGTTGGGTCTTGATGAAAATACCGCCGCCGAGATCGACGATGATCATCTGATGCAGGTGATTGGTGAAGGCTCGGTGACGGTGGTTGATGGCGCTGGCATTACATACAGCAATATTCATCAGCTCAAAGTTGGCCAAAAAGAGGCGATCGTCGGCGTGAAATTGCATGTGCTAACTCATGGCTGGTCGTATGATCTGATCAAACGTGAAGTAATTCCGCCAGTGGTGATGCCTGCGTTGCCAGTTGCCCCTAGCCTTGAACAGCCAGCCGCCGATCCAGAAATTTAACCAGTCTCTTGCCGCGCTGGCTGCTCGTGGTACAATACGGCGCAACGTGGCTCAGCGCTGCGCCACCCACTCGCATTTCCCCAAATTCTAGCCTACCCATTGCCACTATTCTGTGGAGGTTTCCCGATGAAAATTCTCGACACGCGCGTCTATCGTGGGCCTAACTATTGGTTGTATAAGCCAGCCATCAACATGACCGTTGATCTTGAAGAGCTTGAGGCTTATCCGACCCATTTGTTGGGTGATTTTGTTGATCGCTTGTTGGCGCTCGTGCCCAGCCTCGATGATCATCATTGTTCGTTGGGGCGACCAGGTGGCTTTGTGGAGCGGCTGCGCGATGGCACATGGCTGGGCCATGTGATGGAGCATTTGTCGCTTGAGTTGCAGTGTTTGGCCGGAACCTATGTGACCCAAGGCAAAACCCGTGGCACAGGCCAAGATGGCCAGTATTTTGTGATTTTTCAGTATGGCCAAGAGGATGTCGGGATCGAGGCGGCTAATCTGGCGTTGCGTTTGATTCAGTTTTTGCTGCCTGAACACTTGCCCTCAGCTATGCCCGCTGCCGAACGAGCCACCTTTGATCTGGTGCGCGAGAAAGAAGATTTGGCGCGGATGGCGGTGCGTTTGGCCTTTGGCCCCTCAACTGCCTCCTTGGTCAAGGCTGCCGAGGAGCGTGGGATTCCATGGTTGCGCTTGAATGAGCATTCATTGGTGCAATTTGGCCATGGCAAATATCAAAAACGCATTCAGGCTACGATTACCTCGCAAACCAGCCATATCGGGGTCGAAGTGGCCCAAGATAAGCAATTGACCAATAAATTGCTAGAAGATGCTGGATTGCCTGTGCCTCGTCAGCGGGTGGTGCGCTCGGCTGAGGGTGCGGTGCAAGCTGCGCGACGGTTGCGCTACCCTTTGGTCGTCAAGCCCTTGGATGCCTCGCATGGCCGTGGCATCTCGATTGGCCTGACTACTGAAGAAGAAGTTCAAGTTGCCTTCGCCCAAGCCCAAGAATATCGCTCATATGTGATTGTTGAAGAACTTGTGCCAGGCAGTGATCATCGGGTTTTGGTGATTAATGGCGAGGTCGTGGCAGTTTCCGAGCGCGTGCCTGGCCATGTGGTTGGCGATGGGCAACATACAGTGGCTGAATTGGTCGAAATCGTCAATAGCGATCCACGGCGTGGGGTTGGTCACGAAAATGTATTGACTAAACTGGAGATCGATCATCAAGCTGAGCGCTGCATGGAAAAAGCTGGAGTCAGCTTAGAAACCGTGCTCGAAGCAGGCCAAGTGCTGTATTTGCGCTCAACCGGCAACCTCTCGACTGGTGGCACAGCGATCGATCGCACCGATATGATTCACTATGAAAATGCCCAAATTGCGATTCGCGCCGCCAAAATTGTGGGCTTGGATGTGGCGGGGATCGATTTTATTATTCCTGATATTAGCCGTCCGGTCAGCGAGGTTGGTGGCGGGATTGTTGAAGTTAATGCAGCGCCTGGCTTTCGCATGCACGTTGCGCCATCCGAGGGCACGCCGCGCGATGCAGCAGGCCCAGTGATCGATATGCTGTTTCCGGCAGGCACGCCAAGCCGCATTCCGCTGGCAGCATTAACTGGCACCAACGGCAAAACCACCACCGCTCGCATGACCGCGCATATTCTCAAGATGGCGGGCTATCACGTTGGCATGACCAGCACCGATGGGATTTATATCGACGGCGAGCGGGTGTTGCGCGGCGATATGACTGGCCCCAAATCGGCCCGCATGGTGTTGCGCGACCCGACAGTTGATGCCGCTGTGTTGGAAACCGCGCGTGGTGGCATTTTGCGCGAAGGTTTGGGCTACGATGAAGTTGATGTTGGCGCGATTCTCAATATCAGTGCCGATCACCTTG
Organism: Herpetosiphon sp.; assembly: GCF_003512625.1. NCBI lineage: Bacteria > Bacillati > Chloroflexota > Chloroflexia > Herpetosiphonales > Herpetosiphonaceae > Herpetosiphon > Herpetosiphon sp. Next base: position 60,334 of record NZ_DOPT01000098.1, read on the forward strand.
GCCTACGGGGCATCGATACGCTCGAAGAGATGGCCAAAGTTAAATCGCTGATCATCGAAGTGATTAAGCGTGATGGCTGGGCCGTGTTGAATGCCGATGATCCTCTGGTGGCAAAATTGGTAGCGCGAACGCGGGCCAAGCCCTTCTACTTCAGCTTTGATCCGGCTAATCCCTTGGTGCGTGAGCAAGTTCAAGTTGGCGGGCGGGCGATTGTGGTCGAAAAAGGGGTTAACGGCGATATGGTGACGCTCTACGATAAAGGCCGCCATATTCCGCTGTTGTGGACGCATCTAATTCCGGCAACCTTGGAAGGTCGGGCCAAATTCAATGTTGCCAATGCTCTGGCGGCGGCAGCGCTGGCCTATAGTTTAGGCATTAGCATCGAAAATATTCGCCAAGGCTTGCGCACCTTTACCACCTCGTTCTATCAAACGCCTGGACGCTTGAATGTCTTTGATGAACATCCTTTCCGCGTAATTTTGGATTATGGGCATAATCCGGCAGCTGTCAGCAACTTGATCGATGTGGTGCGTCAATTGCCACGCGAGGGCAAAGCGATCTGTGTGATTTCGGTGCCTGGCGATCGGCGTGAGGTTGATGCGCGTGAGATTGGGCGCTTGCTGGGGGCAGGGGTTTTCGATCAGATCATCATCAAAGAAGACACCAGTTTGCGAGGCCGCAAAGAGGGCGAAATGCCTGGCTATATTCGCGAAGGTTTAGCTGAGGCGGGTTTTGCTGAGAGCAATATTCATTATACTCGTCACGAGCGCGAGGCGATTGCCATGGCCTTAGATGGCGCACAGCGTGGCGATTTGGTGATGGTATTTGCCGATGAGCCAACCGAGGCTTGGAAACAGATTATTTATTGGGGCAAGCCGCGCGATGCTCAAAGCAAAGTTGGTGGCGTGATTTAGCACCTCGCCGCGTTTGATCCACGTAGGACACGAAGCGCACGAAGAATGAAACCGCGAAGATCGCGAAGATCGCGAAGGTTGATTGAGTGGTTCACTGAGATGGGTTCGTCGTTCAAATATTACAACACTCAACCATTCGTGTTCTTCGTGTTCTTCGCGGTTAAATTTCATCCCTTATCTCTTGCTATGCGCCGCTGCGTTAAATTGCGATCGCGATTTTGCCTTTTGATGTTTGACTTCTGCCTTGTTCCTATGTTCTCTTCGGTTCTTTTTGGGGTGCGACGCGTAGGGTTTGCTCAGCGGTATAGCGCACTAAACCAGGTGGGCCGCCTTTGATTTTGCGCACATGTTTGCGTAAGGCAATATCGACTTCAACTGCGCCATCGTTGCGAGCCGATGAATAGTAGGCCGCCAGTTGCGCCGCTTGCTCAAGGGTACGCGGCGGCACATTCGCCGATTGCATACGAATAATCACATGGCCGCCAGTTCGTTCACGGGCATGCAACCAATAATCCTCGGGCTGACCAAGTTTGAAGGTTACTTCATCGTTTTGGTCAGCGGTACGACCAACGAAAATTGTCCAGCCATCGGGCGAAATTACCCGCAACGGGCCACGCCCAACGCTAGAATTGGGCTTGCTTTTGGCTTTGCCAATCGTTTGGCGCAGCCAGCCACCAGCAATCAACTCACGCTCAAATTGCTCAATTTCAGCAAAACTCTCGGCCAAACTCAACAGATCGTTGGTTTGTTGCAAATATTCGGCTTGAGCCTCGGTTTGCTCCAAGAGTTGTGGCACATCCTCTAATGCACCTTTGGCTTTGTCGTACTCGCGAAATTTTGCTTGAGCATTCTCGACCGCCGATAATGTTGGATCAAGCGTGATCACGCCTTGGTCAAGCAGCAATTCGCTTTGTCCAGGTTTGATCGCATAAATATAGCCAAAAATCATCTCACCTTCCCAGCGCAAACGCTCAAGTTGCTCAACCCGCGCCAACTGAGTGCGTAATTGATCAGCTTTGGTTTTGATGCGGCGCTGAGCTTCAGCCACCCGTTCGAGCAAGGCTTCACGCCGTTGAGCGTGCGCTGTCACCTGATCAAGCTCAGCAAAGGCGGTTGCCAAGGCCTCGTTCATGCTGGGGAAGGTTTCAGTATGCGCTTGGTGCTGCAAATTAAAGGCAGCAATCCCAATTGGCGTGCCATCAGCATTGCGGGCAAGGGTTGGCTCGCTCCTGCTAAGGCTGGTAAGTTGGCGCAAAAGCTGGGCAATCTGTGCAAAATCTAGTTCTGGCGTAATTTCGACGCTGGTTGCGCCGACTGCCCGCCAAGCAATTTCACGGCCAGTTTGCGGCGAGATGCCACTATATTCGGTCACCAAGGCTTTGGCCAAATCGCCACCTAAGGCCGCAATTTGTTCAGCGGTTGCTTGGAGCGGGTCAGATTTGCCTTGGCTGGGCGGCGCTTCGTACATGCCACGTGGCATGATTGGGCGTTGCGAACGTTGCGGGTTATAGTGACGAATACTTTCCAAGACCAAGCCATTATCATCGACCAAAATAATATTTGATGAATGACCGATAATTTCTAGTACCAACTCACTATAACGCGGCGTAAGCATCACCTCATCGTCGTCATCATCGTCAGGCTCAAGTTCCTTGCGAGGAATCGGCATCTTGGCTATACTGAGCGAAATAACCCGTTCCAATGGCGCAGATTCGATTTTGGTAATCCGTCCACCACGAACATATTTACGCAATAATAGCAACAAAGGCGAATCGGCATTCGGATCACGAGTTAGCTTGGTTGGGGTAGTATGCATGCGGGCAAATTTAGGATTGGCCGAAAGCAATAACTGATGGCGCTGGCCATCAGCATAGACTTCAAAACCTACACTATCAGGATTTGGCAAAACCACCTGTTGAATTTTGCCGCCAACCAAGATCTGTAATTCAGCGACAATCGCTGCAACAACTAGCGCATCAATGTGCATAGACGATTCTCCTTCAATGGCTCAATCGTACTCAAGCATTGGCAGAACGTCAATAATTCCCTTAGTTTAGGAGGCATTGTGTCACACCCAGAACTCAACCCGATTTTGCACAACCAAGCTCCTGTGCCATTACTGGTCATTATTTCAGGCCCATCAGGGGTTGGCAAAGATACGGTGTTGATGCGAATGCGCGAATTTGGCATGCCCTTTCATTTTGTGGTCACCACTACCAGCCGTGGCCAACGCCCAGGTGAATTAGAGGGCTTTGATTATAATTTTGTTTCCAAAGCCGAGTTTGAGACCATGATCGCCCAAAACGACCTTTTGGAGCATGCGGTCGTTTATGGCGAATACAAGGGCATTCCCAAATCGCAGGTACGCGATGCCTTGGCGAGCGGCAAAGATGTAATTTTGCGGATCGATGTGCAGGGCGCGGCCACCATGCGCAAATTAGTGCCCGATGCGGTGTTGATTTTCATCGTGCCACCTTCAAGCGCCGAATTGGCCAACCGCTTACGCCTACGCCGCACCGAATCAGCAGAGGGCTTAGAACGGCGCATGGCCTTGGCCGAAGAAGAAATGGGTCGCGTCGATGAATTTGATTATGTGGTGATGAACCCCGAATCGCGGCCTGACGAAGCCGCCAGCATGATTCAAGCGATCATTCGCGCCGAAAAATCACGCATCCGCCCCCGCCGCATTAAACTGTAGCCTCTCAAATGGGCTTAATTGGCCAAAGCATGGCTGATTAAGCCCATTTCCTCAGCATTTTTTCATCAAACGAGTACTTTCGTGCAAACGAAAAACCCCCTATAATACTTGTTAATCTATGCTCCACCGCAGGGTTGCATTGGAGTGTCTGTGTGGCTCCGAGGATTGAACAACATGACCACTGCATTGGTTACCGCCTCAACGTCGAGCTTGCCAATGGAGCTTATTCAGCGCTATGGCATTGAATTAATTCCATTTACCATTCAATTTGTCGATGGCAATCTGCGTGAAAGCGAAGATGTCTCGCTCGATGAGTTTTATCGCCGTTTAGTTCATGAAGATGTGATTCCTACAACTGCTCCCTCATCGGCAGGGCAGTTTATTAATTATTTTCGCCAACATCCCGCTGATGATATTATCGTGATTCATGTTGGGGCAATGCTCAGCCAAAGTTATGCCAATGCCATGCAAGCCGCATCACGGGTGCAAGGCCGCATGATCTACAACATTGATTCGCGCCAATTTGCCCTAGGTACAGGTTTATTGGTGCTCGAAGCAGCCGAAGCTTTGGCTCACGGGGCGAGTGCTGCTTCGATCGTTTCGCAAATCGAGCATCAAATTCCCAATATCTTGACTGTTGCCTCACTCGAAACGGTGCGCTATTTGCGGCTCAGTGGGCGCTTGGGGCGCATCGGGGCCATGGCCGCCTCACTTTTGGGCATCTACCCAATTTTAGGGCTGGATCGCAAAGGCCAAGCCGAAATGGTCGGTCGTGCCCGCTCCCGCGAAGATTCCTTGACCATGATGATTCAGCAAGCCCTAGCGTTTGTTGGCAAAGGCAAAGTTCGGCGCATGGGTATTTTGCACACCAATGCTTTAGCCGAAGCTCAAGCCTTTGCCCAGCAAGTTTCAGCTCATTTTCCAGATGTGCCATTGTTGATCTCCGATGCAGGCCCAGTTTTGGCGGTTCATGGCGGGCCAGGCGCGTTGGGTATTTCGGTCTTGCGAGAAGAAGCTTAAGTTATGCATTTGTTTCGTCGCGTTCCGAGCATTCACGATTTGGCGATGAGGCCACTGGTTGAGAGCGATCTACCGCCGCTGATGGGCTTGCTTGAGCAAACTCCATGGGCTTCGCTTTCGATTCCCCACGATGAGTTTCGCTTAACCCTCAACGATCAACTCAGTATTGTTTTGGAATATAACGGCAAATTGTGGGGCTGCGTGCTGATGGGCTATGCGGTCGGCCCAATTGCTTGGATTCGAGCACTGATTGTGCATCATTCGTTGCGCCCAGCCGAGGCGGTCACTGAATTTTTACATGCTGCCGAGGGTTATGCCAAGGCGCATGGTGTTGAGCGCTTGTTGATTATGAGCGACGAACGCGATGCCAGTTGGCTGTTGCCGTGGGTGCTGCGCGAGGGCTATCAGCCCCAGCTTGATGTGGTGGGCTACGAAAAACGTGCGATGAACATTCCAGCTTGGGGCAATACCGGGGCTTGGATTCGCCCAGCGACGACCGACGATGTGCCGATGATTGCCAAGATCGATGCCGCCGCTTTTGCTGACGAATGGGTCAAAAATAGCACGATTTTGGCTGGAGTTTTCCCTGTTGCCCCCTTCTATATCGTAGCCGAGCTTAACCAGACCATTGTTGGCTATGCCTTTGCAACCGTGCATCATGGCGGCATGATGGCTCATTTAGTACGGATCGCGGTTGATCCGGCACTGCAAGGCCAAGCGATTGGCGTGCGGCTTTTAGCTGAATTAGTCGATTGGTGCAGTTTGAACGGTGTGCAATTGCTCTCGCTGAATACCCAAAACACCAACCAACATGCCCAACGGCTCTACGAGTGGTTTGGGTTTATGCGCAATGGCGAACGCCAAACCGTTTTGGTCAAAGATTTGTAGCACCGAATCAGTTTTCGGGAGGATCTTGAAATGAAACATGTGCAAGAGATAGCCCAACGCGTCGCTGCCAATGTCGAAAAAGTGATCATCGGCAAACGCGCGGCGGTCGATTTAACCTTGATCGCCCTGCTGTGTCGCGGCCATGTGCTGTTGGAAGATGTGCCAGGCGTGGGCAAAACCACCCTCGCCAAGGCAATTGCTCGCAGCATCGGCTGTAGCTTCAAGCGCATTCAATTCACCCCCGACCTGCTACCAACCGATGTGAGCGGAGTTTCGATCTACAATCAAAAATCAGGTGAGTTTGAATTTCGGCCTGGGCCAATTATTGCCAACTTAGTGCTGGCCGATGAAATTAACCGCGCTACACCCAAAACTCAATCGGCCTTGCTCGAGAGCATGGAAGAAGGTCAATTGACCGTCGATGGCATTACCCGCGCTTTGCCTCAGCCATTTATTGTGCTTGCAACCCAAAATCCCATTGAATATGAAGGTACGTTTCCGCTACCCGAAGCGCAACTCGACCGCTTTCTGCTGCGAATTACCCTCGGCTATCCGGCCAAAGCCGATGAATTAGCAATTTTGGAGAGCCAACGCAAAGCCCACCCAATCGATGCGCTAGCTCAAGTCGTCAGCATCGAAGAGCTGCAACATATGCAATCCGAGATTCGCGATGTCTATGTCGATGAGCAAATCAAAGAATATATTGTGGCAATTACTACCGCCACCCGCAACAACAGCGATGTGTACCTTGGGGCTAGCCCGCGTGGCTCGTTAGCCTTGTATCGCACCGCCCAAGCTTTATCTGCCTTGCAAGGCCGTGATTATGTGATTCCTGACGACATCAAAGTGCTGGTCAAGCCAGTATTGGCCCATCGCATGATCATCAGCCCAGCAGCGCGGATTCGCAATATTCATGCTGATGAGTTGATGCAACAAATTTTGAGTCAAGTGCCCGTACCAGGCGCACGCGCTGGGCGACGATATGAGCGGCAGCAGCCGGCGGCTGCACATTAGGGGCGGCATATGCGGGCATTAGGCATTTTGGGCTTGGCCGTGGTGCTATTTCTGACCGGCCTTTCGAGTAATATTTCTTTCTTTTATTACTTAACCTATACCCTGCTGGGCTTATTGGTTGTGGCCTATGCTTGGGCGTGGAGCAATCTCGAAGGGCTGGAGATCGAGCGCGAATCGAGCACTACTCGCGCCCAAGTTGGCGAAACTGTGCGCGAACGAATTACGATCTACAATACGTGGCCCGTGCCCAAACTCTGGGTCGAAGTGCGCGATCACTCCGATTTACCTTCGCATGGCTCGGGCTTTGTGAGCTATATTCCAGGCCGCGAAAAACGGCGCTGGATGGTGCGCACACCCTGTACCTTGCGCGGTAAATGGCGCTTGGGGCCAGTTTCGGTGCGCAGCGGCGATCCCTTCGGTATCTTCCAATTGCATAAAATGGTCGATCTAACCCATGATCTGTTGGTATATCCTGCCACTGTCGATTTACCAAAATTCGAGCTACCAACCGCTGAGTTAATCGGCGGGCAAGATGTGCGTTCACGCACCTTTCACGTTACGCCGAATGTTTCGACTGTGCGCCAATATGTGCCAGGCGATAGCTTCAACCGCATTCACTGGCGTTCGACAGCGCGAACTGGCAATCTCATGGTCAAGGAATTTGAGCTTGATCCATCAGCAGATGTTTGGATCATTTTGGATATGGAAGAACGTTTTCACCATGGCCAGCCGGATGCAGCGATTCCAGCGATTATCAAAACCTTGCAAGGCAAAATCGCAATTCCCAACACCACCGAGGAATATAGCATTACCTTGGCAGCTTCGTTGGCACGGCATCTGTTGCGGATCAATCGCAGCGTGGGCTTATTGACCTACGGCGCACAACGCGAAATTATCCTGCCTGAACGCGAAGCTCGCCAGCTTTACAAAATTTTAGAGCCATTGGCGATGCTACATGCCACCAGCAATACCTCATTAGCCGAATTATTGGCCGCTGAAAGCCAACGCTTTGGGCGTAACTCCTCGCTGCTGATCATCACCGCCGCGCTCGATGAACGTTGGGTGGCGGCAGTTCAGCGTTTGGTCTATCGTGGCGCACGCGCTTCAATTATGTTTCTCGATGGTAAATCGTTTGGCGGCTGGCGTGACCCTGAGCCAACCTTTGCCCGCTTGGCCGAGTTACGCGTGCCAGTCTATCGCATTCATGCTGGCGATGGTTTAGATCGCGCACTGGCCGAGCCAGCTATTCGCCCAATGGGTCGGAGCTAAGCAATGACACAAACCCAACCAACCGTCGAGTTACGTCCGGCCAATGCGAATGATCTGGCAATTTTGGGTGAGCTGTTGCTCGATTTGTATGATGCTGAATTGCCCGATTCGTTGCGTGGAGCCGATAGCCAGCGCCAAGCTTTGTTGCGCTACACCTTGCATGCCAACGATTTTTCCGGAGTGCGGGGGCGTTATTTGGCGCTCAATCAAGCTGGCGAGATTGTGGGCATGGCGGGAATTCAATTTCCCAACGAGCCAGCCCCCGATCGGGTGCCGCGTGGCACGCTGAATATGGCGATACAACTCATTGGCCTGAAACATACCTTGCACCTGTTGAGCACCGTTGCGGCCTCGATGCTTATGCCACCGCCCAAATTCAACCCCAAGTATGCCTATATTCATGGCATTGTCGTGCGCGAGCAACAGCGCAACCAAGGCTATGGCGCGGCAATTATGCAGGCAGTTGAACAACAATTAGTGGCGCGTAAAGTAGCAGGAGCGCAACTACAAGTGATTGTCGATAACCAGCAAGCCGCCAAATTATACGAGCGGCTCGGCTATCGCACGGTCTATCGTTCGCCCCAGTGGCTCGATCGTGTGACGATTCCGAATGTATTGATGCAAAAGCCGTTGGTAACAAACTAAGATCAAGAAAACTCACGCTCCAATCGTTTGAGAAAGAGGCTGACGATGTACGAGGTTGCTCATGCACGCTCACAACGGCTGCACATTCCGATCGTTACATGGCTTTATTGGATTGGCGTGCATATCCCAGCACTGGTATTGTATGCCCTAGTACTACCCTATTTTTACCAAGATCATCCTGATGGTGGCGAATTATTTGTTTTCGGCTTGCTGATTGTCATCATGCTAAGCGCTATTGGAAGCATGAGCTATGGTCAGGCTTGGATTTTAAAACGGACAATCGATCCAAACTCGTTCAAACACTGGTTTAGGGCAACAATTGCAGCATATTGTGCAGTGAGTATTGCGAAATATATGCTGAGTATCGATCATCTTCTCTTTTCGATGTTTCGTACTTCTAATACGAGCAACCCCTTCGTCCACTGGATAGAACCGCAATTAATCTCAGTTGCAATTACATGTTTGGTGATTAGCAGTGTTCAAGCCTGGATTTTACGCAAAGCTGGCTATCGCATGCTGCATTGGATTCCAACGATGCTGCTTAGTTGGGTCGTCGTATCACTAACCATCGCCTCGTTTAATAGTTTGTACGCTGAAGCTTTCTCTGGATCAACGGTGCTCGTCATGGGTTGCGCTAGTCTACTGAATGGTTTAGGTTTGTTTTTGATTCAATCTAGAAACCCAAACTCCCTTTAACGAGCCACAATCGCCTTGAGCAATAGTTGCAAGGCTGCTTGCAATTGTTCGGTCAAACGCTGGGGCATTGGCTCTAGCAGCCAGAGCACGGTCGAGCCTTCGTAGAGCGCTGCCAAATGCCAAGCAACTTGTTCGGGGTCGATTGAACTGAATTCGCCGCGCTCAAGACCTTGCTGAATTAACTCTGCCAAACTGGCCCGATAGCGCTGAAAATAGCTTGCCAAGAAGCTTTGAACGTTGTTATTGCGAGCCGAAAGTGCATACAATTCTTGCGCTAAGGGCACAAGGCTTTGTAATTCTTCCAAGGCGGCAGCCAAGTTGGTGGTGAGTTGGCTCAAGCGATGGGCCGTCGATTCAGGTGCTTGCAACAGCGCTTGCACTTCCAACAGTGGTTGATTGAATAGTTGCTCCAACAACGCGAGGATGATTGCATCTTTGCTCTCAAAATACCAATACAAGACCCCTTTGCTCATGCCAACGGCCTTGGCTAGCATATCCATGCTAGTTTGATCGATGCCATGCTGGGCAAACAAGCGGGTTGCTGCTTCGATAATCTGCGCCGTGCGTTCAACTCGGACATCGCGCCGTGGAGACATGCCAATTCCTCATCAACAAAAAAAGCCAATCGTAGCAGCCTCAGCATACCACGATTGGCCTTGCATCCATTCATGTTAGATTTCGATTGTTAAGCCTTCGTAGGCGGCAGTGGTGTTGGCAAAAATCGCCTGCGAAGCCTGCTCCAACTCACGAATCATTGCATCGTTGTAGCGTGGCTCGTGATGGAACAAGACGAGGCGTTTGGCCTGCGCAGCCATGGCCACAGCACACGCCATCTGCGGCGTAGAGTGGCCCCAACCTTGGGTTGCGTTATAACCGGCATGGCCGAGATAATGCGCTTCACTATATTGAGCATCGTGGATCAACAAGTCGGTTTGGTTGGCAAACGCTGCCAAGCGCTGATCAGTATTGACATAGCCTTCGGTGTCGGTCGCATAGACCACACTCTTGCCCTGCCATTGCACCCGATAGATAAACACACCTTCGGGGTGCGCATACGAACGCATGGCCCGAATCTGCACCACATCAGGATCATCAGTAATTTGATCGTGGTAGAAATTCTTGACCGTCACCGTATCTTGATTGGCATCAAACAGCAATACATCGGTCTCGGTCATGTTGCGCATAAACTTCAGTGAGTTCATTTCGCCCAACGACACCGGAAAACTTGGTGGCAACATTGAATGTGCCAAAGTTTCTTCAAGATCACGCTCGAATACCCGTGGCCCAAAAATATTCAAAATACTTGAGCCAACATAGGCTGGAGTAAAGAATGGAAAGCCTTGGGTATGATCATGGTGCATATGGCTAAATAGCAAGGTTGCCCGTACTGGTCCACCACGCTCTTTGGCTCGTCGCAACAGATCATTACCGAGGCGCACAATTCCCGTCCCCGCATCGAGAATAATCGTATGCCCATTGGCCTCGACTTCGACACATGGTGTATTGCCGCCAAACCCCACAGTATCCGACCCGGGAACCGGATAGCTACCCCGAACACCCCAAAATGTGACCCGCATTGTCCCAGCCATAGACCACACTCCCGCTATAACGAAACGCCACTCCACTCGCGCAGCAATTCCGTCAAGAGGCGCACCCCATAGCCGGTTGCTCCTTTAGGGTTGTATTCCTTGGGTTGATCTTCAGTCCATGCCACGCCGGCAATATCCAAATGGACCCATGGATAATCGCCAACGAAATGGCTCAAGAACGCCCCAGCGGTAATCGCCCCACCGTTGCGGCCACCAGTATTTTTGATGTCGGCAACATCGGAACGCACTTGACGGCGGTATTCATCCCACAATGGCAGTTCCCAAACCCGATCGCCTGAACCTTCGGCAGCTTGCTGCACCCGTTGCAACAAAGCTGGATTGTTGGTCATTGCGCCTGCGGCATATGAGCCAAGCGCCACGACACACGCGCCAGTCAGGGTTGCAAGGTCGATAATTGCATCGGGATTGTATTTTTGGGCATAGGAAAGGGCATCGGCCAAGACCAAACGGCCTTCGGCATCGGTGTTGAGCACTTCGATCGTTACGCCATTCATGGCTTTGAGAATATCGCCTGGTTTGTAGGCATTGCTGCCAGGCATATTTTCGGTTGCGGCCACCAAGGCTACGACGTGAATTGGCAATTTCAAACGACCTACCGCTTCCATCGTGCCAATCACTGCGCCAGCGCCTTGCATGTCCATTTTCATTTTGTCCATGTTATCGGCTGGCTTGATCGAAATCCCGCCTGTATCGAAGGTAATGCCTTTGCCGACCAAACAAATCGTTGGTTTGCCTGGCTCAGCTTGGCCATGCTCCAAAACGATGAACTTGGCTGGCTCGGCAGCACCCTTGGCAACCCCAATTAACGCACCCATACCCAACTCTTTTTGTTGGTCGTGGTCGAGCACCAAACAGGTCATGCCATAATCACGGGCGATCGTTTGAGCGGCTTCGGCCAAGTAGGTTGGCGTTGCCACGATTGGCGGATTGTTGCCCAAATCGCGGGCAAGATTGACTCCATGAGCCAACGCAATGCCCCATTTCGAGCCAAATTCGGCGGCTTCAAGCTCAGCTTCGGCAACCAACGTCACCTGTTCTAAAGCAACGGCTGGCACAAAATCGTCGGGCAAAGTTTTAAAGCCATCAAAGCGATAAGCACCCAACAATGCGCCTTCGCTCAAAGCCTCGGCGCTACGGCTAACACCCAAAACTTCGCTTCCAAGCAAAGGCAGGCTATAGCTCGTCAGGCCCAAATCGCGTACTCGTTGGGCCAGAATTGCCCCGATGACGCGAGCACGCTCAGCGTTCCATAATTCGCGCTTGCCCAAACCAACCAACAGCACCCGGCGGCTGGCGAAGGCGGGAATACCTGTCGCTTGTGCGCCAAGATAGAGCACAGTGGTTTTTTTGTACTTACCTGACCAATCACTCGCTTCAATTAAACCAGCAACGCTGGCAGGCAGTTCCTCATTCGCCCATGTACCAACAACAACAATGGCATCGGCTTGTTGAGCAACATCGCCTTGTATTACACGAATCTGCATTGGAGTCCTTCCGGTTTCTAGAGGTTGACAAGAGCTTGCACAGTTGCTTGGTATTGTAACGGTTTCAATTTGCCGCTGTCAATGATTGATATTGATTGGGAATCGGTTGGTGGGGATCGGTTCTTAACGCAGAGGCGCAGAGACAAAGGATGAGGGATGAGGGATGAAGTGCAAAAGGCAGAAGTCAAACATCAACAAGGAAAAAAGGTTATGAGCAAGAGATTATGCATTGAGCAGAAACAATAATCACACAAATCTGTGCAATCTGTGGCTAAGACTTAACCTTCGTGGATCAAAAAACTCCCGATCCCCAGCCCCTGATCCCTATCCTATGTTCTTTGCTCTATGTTCTTATTTTCAACAAAATCAACTATCATAGAGCCAACCGACAATCCTGTGTACAAGGAGAACTGTCTCATGACTTCATCGCGCATTGTGCGTGCACCACGCGGCTCAGAATTATCGTGCAAAGGGTGGGCGCAAGAAGCAGCGTTGCGAATGCTGATGAATAATCTTGATCCTGATGTGGCCGAAGATCCGCAAAATTTGATTGTCTACGGCGGCACGGGGAAGGCTGCCCGCAATTGGCAATGCTTCGATGCGATTGTGCGTTCGTTGCAAGAACTCAACGATGATGAAACCTTGTTGGTGCAATCGGGCAAACCTGTTGCTGTATTTCGTAGCCATCGCGATGCTCCACGGGTGCTGATTGCCAATTCGATGCTCGTGCCACATTGGGCCACATGGGAGAACTTCCGCGAATTGGAGCAGGCTGGCTTGACGATGTATGGCCAAATGACCGCTGGCTCGTGGATTTATATTGGTACACAAGGAATTTTGCAAGGCACTTATGAGACACTGGCCGCCATTGCCCGCCAACATTTTGGTGGCTCGTTGCGCGGTCGTTGGACGCTCACCGCTGGCCTTGGCGGTATGGGCGGCGCACAACCTTTGGCCGTCACCATGAACGATGGCGTGGCCTTGGTGGTTGAAGTTGATCGCCAGCGCATGCAGCGCCGCTTGGATACGCGCTATCTCGACGTGGCGGTTGATACGCTTGAAGAAGCCATGACCTTGGTTGATGAAGCGGTGCGCGACGGCAAAGCACTTTCGGTTGGTTTATTGGGCAACGCCGCCGAAGTCTTTGGCGAATTGTATAAGCGTGGTGTGCGCCCCGATATTGTGACCGACCAAACCAGTGCCCACGACCCGCTTGAGGGCTATGTGCCAGCTGGCATGAGCCTTGAGCAGGCACTCGAATTGCGTCAACGCGACCCCGAAGAATATGTCAAGCATTCAACTGCTTCAATGGTTGAGCATGTTAAAGCTATGGTTGCCTTCGCTGATGCTGGCTCGATCGTGTTTGATTATGGCAATAATTTGCGTGGTGTAGCTAAGGCTGCTGGTTATGATCGAGCATTTGCCTATCCTGGCTTTGTGCCTGCCTATATTCGCCCATTGTTCTGCGAAGGCAAAGGGCCATTCCGTTGGGCAGCGCTTTCGGGCGACCCCGCTGATATTGCCAAAACCGATGAAGCCTTGCTCGAATTGTTCCCAGAGGATCAAGCATTGCATCGCTGGATTCGCGCCGCTCAAGAGCGGGTTCAATTCCAAGGTTTGCCCGCCCGCATTTGCTGGCTCGGCTATGGCGAACGGGCCAAGGCTGGCGCGTTATTCAACAAATTGGTGCGTGATGGCGTTGTGAGTGCGCCAATCGTGATTGGACGCGACCACCTCGATTGTGGTTCAGTCGCTTCGCCCAACCGCGAAACCGAAGCTATGCGCGATGGCTCCGATGCAATTGGCGATTGGCCCATTTTGAATGCGATGATCAATGCGGTCAATGGTGCAACCTGGGTCAGCGTGCATCATGGCGGCGGCGTTGGCATCGGCTATTCGCTGCATGCTGGCATGGTGATTGTGGCTGATGGCACTGCTGAAGCCGATCACCGCCTAGAGCGGGTGCTCACCAGCGATCCGGGCATGGGCGTGGTGCGTCACGTTGATGCAGGCTACGATGAAGCAATTGCCGTAGCCCAAGAGCGCAACGTGCATATTCCAATGCTGAAACAATAGCTCATCGAGTGGTAGTGTTGGAGTCAACACTACCACTTAAATCCCCCCAAATTTTGGCACAGCCTATGCTAAGATGATCAAACCTTAGATTTAAGCCTGAACCACGCCGTTCACTTCTGGCATGCGCCATCCACATTTATGCCCACGACTGGCTACTTTTACTACTTTTTAATGAATATCCGTGCAACTAGCTATAATTTCTAGCAAGTTCATGATATATCTATGCATAGATTGGCTAAATCCACTCCAAAATTTTGGCCTATTTTGCATCAATACTAATTAACAGTGTTGGTGAGGTGGCATGGTATTGCGACACATTTGATCTAAGCGCTCCATGGGCTGAGTACCTGTGCCAGCGTAACGATTTCCATTGGAGTGCATCCCATGAGTAATCCACGAATCTTGATTCTTGATCATACGCCTACAAGTACTCAAGACCTCAGCACTCAATTGATGGCGGCTGGTTGCAGCGTTATGGCCCATCTGAGCACATGGGAAGCCGCCGCCTGCCTGCTTGGCGAGCAGAGTGTTGATCTGGTCTTGGCAACGCTGCATTTTGTGCCTCAAATCAATCAGCAACCCTGCCCAGTTCCGGTGGTCTATCTGAGCCAAACCAATGAGCAAGCCACCCAAATACCCAATCAACCCACCGCGATCGATATTTTAACCTTGCCAATTAGCACCGAAAGCCTTGTGCTCACGCTTAAAACGATCATCGAGCGCAGCAATTTGACCCAGCGGCTTAGCCGCGTTGAGGTGTGGATGCAAACGATGTTGGCCAATGTCAGCGATGGCGTGGTGGCAATCGATCAGCATGGCAAAATTCAGTGGATTAATTCTGCCGCCGAGCACATGACTGGCTGGGATTATCGTAGTGCGCTCCAGCAGGATTTTAATCAAGTGGTGGTAATTCGCAGCAGTCTCAACGATCAACGCATCGATGTCATTGCGGCGGCCTTACGCAACGAGCCAGTGTTTGCCTTGCCCTTTGAGCGTTATTTGCATGCTCGCGATGGCCATGCAACCTCAATTACTGAACATGTTACGCCATTGCTCAATAACGACGGCCAAAATAATGGAGCAATCGTGATTTTGCGCGATCATACAGCCCAATTACAAATGGAAGAGGCGCTGTATTATCAATCGCTGCACGATTCATTAACTGGCTTGCCCAATCGCCGTTCATTTCAATTACATTTATCACGGGCTTTAGAATACCAACGCCATCATCATGATTATAGCTTTGCGATCATTTTGCTCGATATCGATGAATTTAAAATGGTTAATGATGGCTTGGGTTATCACATCGGCGATACGATGCTGACCGAAATTGCCCAACGTTTACGTCGTGCCCTCTATTTACCAGGCGATGTGGTAGCACGCTTCGATGGCGATGAATTTGCAATCTTTTTTGATCGGCTGCCCGATTTGCCTGCGGCCTTCAACGCCGCCCAACGCATCCGCCAACTCTTTGAAGATCCATTTATGATTGAAAATGGTCAGGAAATTTTCTGTAATGTCAGCATTGGCTTGGAATTAATCACCAGCGAAGTGCCGATTGAAACCGTGATGCGAAACGCTGACCTGGCACTGTATCGGGCCAAACATACAGGTCGCGGCGGCATCGAAATTTTCGATCAAACCTTGTATGCCAATTTTAGCACCCGTTTGCACAACGAAACAGCGTTACGCCTAGCCTTGCAACGCCAAGAATTTCGGTTGTTTGCCCAGCCAATTATCGATTTTGAGCATAGCCATTGCACAGGCTTTGAAATTTTGATTCGTTGGGCACACCCCGATGGGCGTTTGCGCTCGCCTGGCCAATTTTTGGATATTGCCGAGGAAACTGGCTTAATTATTCCATTGGGCTGGTGGATGCTGGAAGTTGCAGCCGAGCAGCTTGAGCGGTGGCAAGCAGACTCAATGATGCAGCATATGACCTTGGCGATTAATCTCTCGCCGCGTCAATTATTGCATAGCCAGCTTTTGCCAACGCTTAAATCAATATTCGAGCGCTATCAATTTCCACGTCAACAATTGCATTTAGAAATTACCGAAGGTGCATTATTAAATACCGAACGAGCTGAACCAATTTTGAATGCCTTGCGTCATTTTGGCTTACATTTACATATTGATGATTTTGGCACTGGCTATTCGTCATTAACCTATTTACATCGTTTTCCGTTGAATACAATCAAAATTGACCGTTCGTTTATTCAAGCAGCGCTCGAAGATCAACGGAGTTTAGCGATTGTGCGCACAATTATCAATTTGGCCCAAACCATGCAATTGGCCACGATTGCCGAGGGCATCGAAACCGCTGAGCATATTCAAGTGCTGCGTGAACTTGGCTGTCAAGCAGGCCAAGGCTACTTCTTCTCGCCGCCCGTTCCACTCGAACAGGCGGCGGACTTCGCATGTTCGTTGAATTAGGCTTGGCTGGCCTCGACCATTACATTGGCAACGAGCGTATAGGCAGCAACCCATGCTGCTTGCACTTCGTCATTCCACTGCTCGCCCAGCTGTTGCGATAAGGCCCAAATCAGCGCCGCGCCAACTGTTTGATAGTGTTCGGGCTTGACCCCATAATCCACATGACGACGACCAAGCTCTTGCACCGCAGGCAAAACCGCTTCAGGCTTTTTGAGATTGTTGACGACCAAGACCAACGATTGTAACAATTTCTTCTTTTGCTCGCTCATATCTTCGGGGAACAAAGGCCGAAAATCGGGAGCCAACATGAACAACTGTCCATAAAAGGCTTCGACCAATTGCTGTGGATTGCGGCCAACCTCGGCAAAGGTTTGCTGCACAAGCTCAATCGCCGCAGGAGTTATATGGAGACATTCGTCATCCTTTCAGTATATTTTTGGTGCTCCAAGGACGTTGCCTAGCCTACCAACCGCAAGCCCATGCTGACAATCGGGTTGCTAGTGCAGATCAAATCAGGCATTCAACCGATTGGCTTTTGTTACCAAATCCTTATACTCAGAGCTTTTTCAGCCAGCCAAAATAGCGCTATAATTGTCCACATTATGAACAACTTTACTTACACCCTTGAACATAGCGATGGTGAGGCGCGGGCAGGCCAATTCAGCACGCCGCATGGCACCATTCAAACGCCTGTCTTTATGCCGGTTGGCACCCAAGCCACGGTGAAAACGCTTGATCCCTTGGAAGTCGAGGCGATCGGCTCACAAATTATCTTATCGAATACCTATCATTTATATTTGCGCCCAAGCGCCGATTTGGTGGCTGAAATGGGCGGCTTGCATCGTTTTATGCAATGGCCTAAGCCAATTCTGACCGATTCGGGAGGCTTTCAGGTGTTTAGCTTGGGGCCGCATAGCAAAATTGATGAAGATGGCGTAACCTTCAAATCGCATATCGATGGCTCGAAACATCGCTTTACCCCCGAAAGCGCGATTGGCATTCAAGAAAAATTGGGCGCTGATATTATTATGGCCTTTGATGAATGTGCCCCCCAACCCACGACCCATGCCTATACCAAAGCTGCCATGGAGCGCACTCATCGTTGGTTATTACGCTGTATTGCCGCCAAAACCCGTGCGGATCAAGCGCTATTTGGGATTGTGCAGGGTGGGGTTGAGGCCGATTTGCGCCGCGAAAGCGCGAGCTTTATCGCCCAACAAGATGTGCCTGGCATCGGTATTGGTGGCCTGAGCGTTGGCGAACCCAAAGAGCAAATGTATGGCATGCTCGAAGAAACTACGCCCTTGCTACCGCGCAACAAGCCGCGCTACCTGATGGGTGTTGGTTCACCCGAAGATTTGCTCGAAGGCGTGGCGCGTGGGGTCGATATGTTTGATTGCGTGTTGCCAACTCGTTTGGGGCGTAATGGAGCCTTATTCATTCCCGAAGGGCGCTTGAATATTGGCAACGCCAAATATGCCCGCGAAGATGCGCCAATTGATGCAACGTGCGATTGCTCGACCTGCCAACGTTTTAGCCGCGCCTATCTGCGCCACTTGTTCCGTACCGAGGAAGTGCTTGGGCTACGCTTGGCAACGCTGCATAATCTGCGTTTTTTAATTCGGCTGATGGAACAAGCACGTGAGGCAATTCTGCAAGATCGCTATCAAAGCTTTATGGACGATTGGCTCAGCCGCTTTCAAACCATCCCGCATGCTGTGCGCGAAGCCAGCCGTGCAGCCCGATTAAACTCATTACGCACCCAAGGGGACAAGGCATGAGCGGCGTGACCGTTCGTTCAACCGAAGAATATACCCGCATCGCTTGGCGCTTGATCATTTTGAGCTTTCTGGCGTTTTGTTTTGTGATCGCAAGTAGTTGCTATTTGGCCTGGCGGGTCAAGGCGTTTGCCCGTACTCAGCCAGCTGAGCCAGGTATCCTCGACACCTATGTCAGTGGGATTGAAATTATTCGGGCTGGCTTAGTCCAGCCTGAGCTACCCACGCCACCCAAAACAATTATTTATGAAGGCGATCGCATTAATGTCAGCAGCAAAGCGCCAGCTGGTATCGCCGCCACGATCACCTTATTCGATGGCAGCAAACTCGATTTGTGGGCTGGTACAAGCGTGGTTTTTGAAAAAGTCCAGACGACGCGGTTTAGCTCGCGCAACCAAGAAGTAGCCTTGCGCTTGGACTCGGGCTTGGTGCGCTTGCGCTTGGCCTCGGTCGCCTCGCAACAATATCAAGATGTGCATTTTAGTGTGTTCGTGCAGCAGGCTGGTTATAGTGTGGAACAGGCGTTGCTCAAACCAGGTGGCACCTATCGCGTGCGGTTGCTTGATGCCAAGGCACCAACCACCAGCGCTAGCGAACGTGAACGGCTTAAACAAACCACGATCAGCGAATATGTGGTTGAACAAGGTGGCATCACGCTGGCCTATAGCAGCCAAAACCGTAGCATCGACAACCAACAAAAGCTCGAAATTGCCCAAGGCCGCTTATCGCAACCACAGCCTGCCGAATGGCAATTGGCCCGTGATAGCAACTTTACCGAGTTTACCGCCCAAGAATATAACAATAATGCGACTGTGCCAGTTTCGGTCACCGATATTGTGCGGGCTGACACTTGGCGCGTGTTTGGCTCGTTGTATTCGCCTGAAGCCGAGGAAGATGGCTATTTTTATGTGGTGGGCGGCTGTGCCCAACGTAGCACTGAGCAGCCGAATAATTGCTTGCGCCCGTTGATCAATGTGGCTCAATTTCATCGTGACATTAGCGAAGGCATTGATCATACCAAGAGCTTTCGCACTGGCATCACCCAAACAATTGACCTTGATACAACCTCGTATAGCAAGCTTGAATTGAGCTTTACTGGGCGAATTTATGAGCAATCGCTCAATCGGGCGGGCGATATTGGCGAAGAATGTGCTTTGGCGATTGCAGTTTTCTACTACAACCCTGCCAACCAACTTGGCTCAACCACCTATTGCTTTTACGCCCGCGACGATGCTGGCCCAGGCAGCATCTCGAACAAAGAATATATTCGTTCGATCAAGTTGCCCTATCGCCAATGGACTGATCAAACCCTCGAACTCAAAGACGATCTTGGCAATATGCGGCGCATCTCGCACCTTGAAATTTACGCCAACGGCCACGATTATATCTCCGAAATTACCAACATTCGGCTGATTGCTAAATAAGTATTCCCTCACCCCCAACCCCTCTCCCACGGCGGCGGGCGAGGGGCGTTCCCATGGTTATGATGGCAAAAGCGGGTAAGAGACCGCAGCCCCTAATCGACCGCAAGTTCTTCAGGCGTAATAAAGAAATCGACAGCGCCGCTGCCAATTTCATAATATGCCCCAATGACGGCAATTGTGCCAGCCGCCTCGAAGGCTTGAACTACCGAATTTTGGCGCAAACGGGCGACTTGGGCACGAACATGCTGGGTTACGGCCTCGCGCATGCGAGCTTTCTCATCGCGAATCGCTGGCAGTCGCTCACAAACAGGTCGAATTTGTTCGATCAAGTAGCGAATATTGGCCGATTCTTTGGCGATCTGCTCGTCGCTAGCTAGTGCTGCCTTGACGGCACCACAACCTTCATGGCCCATTACTACAATCAATTTGCACTTAAGATGCGAGATCGCATATTCAATACTGCCTTGGGTCGCCGGATCGACAATCTGGCCTGCAACGCGTACCACAAACAAATCGCCCAAATTACGGTCAAAAATCATCTGCGGCGGCACACGGCTATCCGAGCAGCCCAGAATGACTGCAAATGGCGTTTGGCTGATAATTTGCGAACGGCGTTGATTGACACTGACCACCGTGCGTTGGGTTTCGCCGCTAAAAAAGCGTTCGTTGCCCTGTTTCAAGGCCTCGATCGCGGCGGCGGGTGTATCGACCTCAGGCCCGCGCAGGTTGGCGATATCTTCCATTGAAGCTCGCCCGCGAATTGCATCAAGCAGGCGGCGATCAATATTCTCATCAGCAAACTCTGGCATAATGCTCCTTGTAAGTAGGGTTCAGGGGCTAGTTGATTTTTGAAACCACGAAGAACACGAAGCGCATAACGTTTAGGTTTCAGCCACAGATTAGCACAGATGAATGTGATTATTCTACTATTCTCCCTGACTGCCTCTGAACCATGACATTTGATCCCCGATCTCCAAAAACCGAACCCCATTTCTGCCAATCAACCGTTGTTATAGACCGTTTCGGCTGGTGGATAACAAATGACTTCGAGCACATTCCCATTTGGATCGCGGAGATAAAAGCCCTTTGTGCCATCACGATGGCGATCGATCGGCTGGTTATGCTGGATTGCGAGGGCGTTTAATTGCGTTTCATCGACCCGAACTGCCACATGGGGTGGGTGTTGATAGGCCATAACCAAGGCTAATTTCCCTTGACCAATCCGCAAAAAAGCCCATGTATCATCAGCATATAACACCTGCGCCCCACATTGCGCAACATACCAAGCAGTCGATTCGGCAATATTATTGACCACAACCGCTACATGATCCATTTCCATGTGCAAGCTCCTTGTTAGCGTAACTTCTGATAGTGCTGGGCTAATTGTCGCCCAATTGCCTGCCAATCATACTGTTGGGCGATCAATTGCCGGCCTGCTTCGCCGAGTTGTTCGGCCAAACGTGGCGAGTTCAAAATGCGCACAAGCGCTGCGGCAAAGGTTTGCGGCGTTTCGGCAAACAGCGCATGCTCTTCGTGTTTCAGCGGCAAGCCTTCAGCCGCCAACGTTGTGGTGACTAAGGGCAAGCCTGTCGCCAAGCCCTCTAAAATTTTGATGCGCACGCCGCTGCCCCAAAAAATTGGCGCTGCCACCACCTGGCTTTGCCGATACACGGCCTGTAAATCATCAATTGTGCCAGGCACTTGAATTGTAGCACTCGCAAGTTGTTGAATTTCAGGGGTTGGGCTGCGCCCTGCTAGCATCAAGCGTGCTTCAGGCAGTTGAGCTTGCACCAATGGCCAAACCTCCCGTGCTAACCACAAGGCTCCTTCAACATTTGGCGGGTGAAAATAGTTACCGACAAACAGCACCTGCTGTGGTGCTTGGGACTGGCGACATAATGGCCATTGGCTTAAATCAACCCCTGCTGGCACAGTGACAACGTTGAGTTTTGGTTGCCAACGATTCAAGGTTTGTTGATCGGTTGTGCTCAAGGTAACCAGCAAATCGCACTGGCGCAAGGCTCGCTGCTCATATAGCCATAAGCTGAGTAAACCAGCTAAGCGGCGGGCACGTAGTTTCCAATGGTGTTCACGTTGTAAACGTCGCCATTGTGCCACAAACCCAACTTGATGTATGGTACAGATAATTGCTTTTAGCCCCAAACGGCGGGCAAATGGCGCATACTGAGCCATGGTTGTGCCTTCAAGTTGCAACAAATCAGGCAGATTGCGCATCCAGCGTTGTTGTAAATAATCGCACATGGGTTGCGAAAATTCCAAATGCACCGCTGGTGGATCGATGCCTTTTCGCGCTGGCTTGGTTGGGGTAAACGCCCGTAGATCACGACACCATTGCGGCAATGGCCCCCAATCGACGGCTTCAGGTTGGGTGGCTAAACAATAACTATCGACAGTATAATAATGACTTAATTGCTGTACGGCATTCAAACTATAGTTTTTTGAACCAGCATGGGCTGGATACACTGGAGTGGGGGTTAGTACACTGAGGCTTGCAGGTTGCATCAATTGACCTACCGAAGCTAGAGAACCACTGGCCCAAGTATAGCAGACGAATCACAATCAGCAGCGAATATTGATTCACGACGTTAAATATTGCACCATCGCAACAATCCCTCAAACTCCAGGCTCTTGAAATTACAAAGGAGCAACGATGAAAATCGCATTTCTATCGGCGCAATGGGCCAATTTAGGCTTATTCTCGTATGCTGTGCCCGATCAATTATTGCAGCCCTATTTGCCAACTGGCTTAGAGCTTGATCGGCGTGATGGTTCGGCGTTTGTTAGTTTGGTGGTGTTTGATTTTCTCCAAACCAAGGTTTTGGGCCTAGCTTGGCCGGGCTTTCGCAACTTTGCCGAGATGAATTTGCGCTTTTATGTCCGTCGTGGTCAGCAACGTGGCGTGGTTTTTGTGCGCGAGATTGTGCCGCAATGGCTGGTTGCTACCTTGGCCAACGTCATTTATAACGAGCCATATGTGGCCGCGCCGTTACAGAGCCATACCCAACAGAGTGCCAGCCACATCACGGTTGAGCACAATCTCTACTGGCAAGGCCAAACCAATTTGGTCAAACTGACCGCTAGCAAACAGCTATATCACCCAGCCGCTGATAGCACCGAACATTTTTTCAAGGAGCACGAGTGGGGCTTTGGGCGTAAACGCAATGGTCAGCCAATCATTTATCGGGTTGAGCATCCGGAGTGGGATGTGTATCCAGTGGAGCGCTATCAACTGCAATTTGATTGGGGCGCGATTTATGGCCCGCAATGGGCTTGGTTGGCCCAGGAAACGCCCTATTCAGTCGTCTTAGCCAAAGGCTCTGCCGTCAAGGTGTTTCCGCATCAACGCATGCCCAATGGCTAAACATCCTAGGCTGCTGGTAACGCTGGCCGAGTTGTGGCGTAATGGGGGGTAATCATTAATCAGAGTTTGGAGAAGAACGATGCAAACAACTATTTCTTGGCGAATTACTTGGATTCTATTGGGCTTATTTGTTGCGATTGTTGGATTGGCGGCTTATCCACTGCTCCAACATCAACCGCAAAGCCAAGTATTTCGCCGAACAACCCGCGTGCAAATTGACAGTAGCTTGGCGGCTGAAGCTGTTATGTGGGGAATGGATGCGTATTTATTTCCCGATTATGGTGGTGTGGTTACCCATACGACGACGATCAATAATGTTACAACCACCAGAACCTTCACGCGGCAACAGGATTATTATGGAGTTGTCTTTCACAATACCTTGCAGGCTGGACGAGAATATGTAGCCTTGGTAGGGCAACCGATCGAACAGGGTGGCATCAAACGCATTAATTTTTATCGAATTGAATATGCTATTGGTGAAGAACAGCTTCAATTTTTGCCGTACCCCTATCGAGGAGTTAAGATTTACACTGGCCTTGAAGTTGGCTATGAGGTTTGTCACTACAACCAACCAACCTGTGAGCCGATCGTTATGACCGATTTCTTAACCGCCGAGCCATCTCCAGCCCGTAAGAAGGCGCTAAGCCACAAGTTTTTCAGCGAAGAGGTCATTCGGCATATGCGCCATGATTTTACAAGCGCATTGATTAATGCTGGGCCTGGCTCGTTTTTTGAGCAGGATGAATGGTTAGGTGCATTGCCTGTCCGTTAAAACTGTACGCTTATGCTCCAACCCAGTGGGATCGTAGAGCGCGTAGGGCTATTATCAACAACCCTTGGAATGCCCCTGACCACCACCCCTCGTCCACCGTAGTGGGCGAGGGGTGGTGGTCAGGGGCATGGTTCTTCCTATACTTGCTAAGCTATCGCTTCGTACTCATTCCAATCAGCAAACGGATCATCGATTTGCCACGTTGCGGCAGGTTGCTGCCATTCGTGATCGCTAACCAAACAGGCATCTAACGTTTGCTGTAACCATTGTTGATCAAAATCTTGGCCGATAAAGACGAGTTCCTGCCGACGGTCGCCGACCTGCTCATCCCACAAGGCTTCAATTTCGGTGCGTTCCTCGGCAGTTTCCGGCCATTCGCTCTGATCGCTATCAGCCCACCATTGTCCAGCTGGCTCGACCCGGCAATTTTGGCCCGCCTGCGAAAGCAAGCCAGCCGTCTCGGGCTGCGAAATTACCCAAAAGAAGCCTTTGGCGCGAATTACGCCAGGCCAATCATTATTGACAAAATCCCAAAAACGCTGAGCGACAAATGGCCGTCGAGCGCGATATACCCAGCTGCGAATGCCATATTCCTCGGTTTCGGGCGTATGTTCGCCGCGCAATTCGGCCAACCAACCAGGTGCAGCGCTTGCTTGATCAAAATCAAACAAGCCTGTATTCAGAATTTCGTTGAGTGGCACTTGACCATGTTGTGCATGAAAAATCTTGGCTTGCGGATTGAGTTTATTTAGCAATTCATGCAAATGGATTAATTGTTCGGCACTAACCAAATCAGTTTTATTAATGATTAACACATTGCAAAACTCAATCTGATCGATCAATAAATCGACCAAAGTCCGCTCATCGGCCTCGTCGATCGCCAAATCACGATCGCGTAAATCGTGAGCAGCATTGAAATCGTGTAAGAAATTGAGTGCATCAACCACGGTTACCATCGTATCGAGCTTGGCAATTTCGCCCAAACTGAGGCCCGATTCATCCTCGAAAGTAAAGGTTTCGGCGACGGGCAACGGCTCCGAAATACCAGTCGATTCGATCAGCAGATAATCGAATCGGCCAGCACGAGCTAGCTTACTAACCTCAAGCAACAAATCTTCACGCAAGGTACAGCAAATACAACCATTGCTGAGCTCGATCAATTGTTCTTCGACCCGATTGAGTGCAAGTTCGCCTTGACCAACCAACCGCGCATCGATATTAACTTCGCTCATATCATTGACGATGACGGCGACCCGCAAGCCCTCGCGGTTGGCCAAAATATGATTTAATAAGGTGGTTTTCCCTGCACCAAGAAAACCAGAAAGTACAGTTACGGGAAGCGGCAACTTCGACATTTGGCTTTAATCCTTGCTATTTATTGATACTATATATCATTATAATCGATTTTTGCATTCGTCAAGCAGCGTTTGACAAAACGGCCAAAGCGGAGTATACTTCAGCACTGTTGAACGGCAAAATCGTCTGAAACAAACAACTATATAATCCCTGATAGCTCAGTTGGTAGAGCAATTGACTGTTAATCAATGGGTCCTAGGTTCGAGTCCTAGTCAGGGAGCCACTTCTTTTTACAATTGATATTCCCTGATAGCTCAGTTGGTAGAGCGGTTGACTGTTAATCAGCATGTCCTAGGTTCGAGTCCTAGTCAGGGAGCCACAACCGACAAGCGTCCATCTGAGTAATCACATGGGCGTTTGTCAATTAAGCACAAAAAATAAAGCACTGCTTTCAAAACAGTCGCTTGGTATCAATACAATCAGGGGTAACTACCGTATTCCTGATCTGGATAACTGGCAGCGGTCGCATGAATGGCTACCATTCATACAACGATCTCAGCATGCCAAGAATCTTGTCCCCTTTATTTATTCAATTGGTAAGGTGCGTTGCTCTTATAGGGGTAACTAGCTTATCGTGGTAAGACTGAAGAGGGTTGCCAAACACTAACAACAGTTTTTACCACAAATAGAACTAGCTCATCTTACAGCAGCCTAAAAACCTGCAAGATGAGCTAGTTCTATTTTAGATTCTGAATTTTCCTCGGAATCGTCGAAAATCAGTAGATCCTGAATAGCGATGCCCAACGCTTTGCACAACTTTGCTACTGTATCGGTAGTAATGTTGGTGGTTGGATGGTTCTTAATATTCGAAATCCTGGCTGATGTTAGACCTGTCCGTTCTGACAGATCTTTCACTGAGATTTTGCGTCTCCACATGATCTCATCCAGATTATTACGAATCATAATGACCCCCTATCGAGATATTACGATTCTAACGTATATAATAACATCTGTCAAAAAATCTCACGTAGATAGTATATGGTTAAAATATTATTTTATATAATATGATTTTATCACAAAAATAATCTAGAATCTTGTTGAAGTAATAGGTTCTGTCTGATAATTCAATCTCATACCGTATATCATCATAAGAACCTCGCATTAATAGGCTGATTGGGCAGTATTCTTGGTGATTTTCATGTCCATAATGGTGTTCTAATACTTCATCTGAAGGCTTCCGAAATTATCGGACAGAGCCTAACACACTGAAAATTAGCTTGGAAGGTCATCAAGGGGTTTCACAGGTTCATCAGGTTGATTTCTAGTTTGCTGCTCTATCTCTCTAAAATTTTTTTCTACTATATGAAGATTTCTATTTATATCAGAGCGTGCAGAGATAACTTTATCTACAAATTCATATGGGTTGATTCCTTTAAATGTATCGGGGGATACACCATGGTATTTGCGAATTTCTATATCTTCTGCGAGCTCATTAAGTTTTGGAATATTTTGAGAAACCCAATCTTCTAAATGAATCAAAATATTCTTTATGTTATTAAAAGCATTCGATACTTCTATATCGTATATAAAAGAAGCACCCATTTTTTGCATATTGATACGAGTTTCTATAATAGCTCGCAATAATAACAAAGGATCTTCAGATGAGACAAGTTTATTAAAAGCTTTTCTGTCAAATAGAATTAATAAATTTCTTATTTTTTCTGCATCATTAATAATTTGAGTATTTTTAATGTGATTCATCTCATATAAAGTTTTTTTTGTTTCTGCTATTAGCTTAGAAACCTCAGCAGATTGTAAATTTCTAATATCATAGGCATCGATTATAGTTTTTTCCGTTTCTATATTGAGCTTTGCTATTTCTGCATCCATTCTTTTACGATCATTATCAAGTTTTTGTTGTTCAATCATTATCTTTTCTTTATCTGACTTAAACGTTCTTTTTGCTATTATCATTGTTATAATGGTACCAAAAACAGCTACAATCCCAGCAATTAAAGCAGCTTGTACTTCAGGTGAAGTTGTCATTATAGCTCCATATTTCTCAAATGTATATCCAGATATTGATTTATAGGATATACCTGCAACAGATGATAGTAAATTATTTACTTTCATCCAAAACTTTACTAGATTCTGTCTAATAATTCCTGAAGCCTTCTAGAAAAGACCAAAACATCGCGATAAACATAAAAAATCACCAAGAATACTATCTCTATCAACATATTAATGCAGCTTTTATGACAGTATATGATGTGAGCTTGAATTATCAGACAGAACCCAGAGCCTAAAGTTAGATTGGATAATAAGCCTATTCGGAACATCGCAAGAAAAGTCACTCCTATCGCAAACCTGTGTGACTACTAGCGCTATTGCGATACAATCTTTCAGTACTCTATCCTTCCTCTATTGCATTCTTCGTTCTGGGTTCGCGCACGAAAACCTCACCAGGCTCGATGCCTAATGCTTCGCAAATACTATCAAGGGTTTTTAAGTCTATTCTGTTTATTCTACCTTTATATAAACCATATGCTGTTGGATAAGATAGATGGGTTTCATCAGCAAATCGTTGTATATTCCACCCTCGTGCATCAACGATCTCTCCAATACGCAAATAAATCATAGCTATCTCCTGAACTTGTGTGTTTATTAGTTATCTTGACTGTGTGAAATATACCATATTTATACATAATCAATAAATCTAGCTTTATAGGTTATTGACATCTTATAAAGCTAGATTTATAATATTATATAAATAATCAAGGAGTTAGAACCATGGCACACACAAAAGCGGTCACCTACAACTTCAAGAATCGGGATTTCGATGCGTCCGTGAATGGCGAGTACATTGGCTCATTCCCCACCGATCTGGATGCACGAATGGCCTGTAATCGTTTAGTGTTGGAATTGATTGAGTTAGATAACCGAGCGGTTGAGGACGCTGAAGAAGCAATGGCCATTGGCGTGGTTGAACCAGTTGCCGAAGCGAGCGCTGAGGTTCCGTTGTTCGAAGTCGTCGATTTGATTCCTATGCCTGCGGTTACTGCCACGACCTATGCCAACACCCCTATTGATGCGCTGGCTCGCACCATGGTCATTTTGAGCCGCAACTGGCAACGGGCGATTCGCGCAGGTCGCTACGCTGATGCCGAACGGATCGAGGCCCATGAACAGGCGGTTCGCAGTCAATTCCGCTCCCTCTCCAGCCCTTCGCTACCACCTGTACCTGTTGTTCAGCAGCGTCCAACGACCAGCCGCCGGATTAACTATTAAACCCTTCACTGCTCGCAAAAGCAGCAAAGGGCCTCACATGACCGAGGTACAGATTCGAAGCCTTGCCTCGGCCACGAAAGGATGATACCTGATGACACCAACCCATGTCAATCACGACCGCTGCCAGCGCTTGGCGCGTGCCAGCGCGATCGTGCAACTGGCGACCATTATTCAGGAAGAAGAAGGCCTCGACGACAACACCGCCTACATATTGGCCGAGCAAGAACTGGATGCCATTGCTGCGACCGAAGCGGCATGGAGCGATCAGCAACCTGTTGCCATGCTGCGTATCTTGCCAACGGCGTGGGGGGTCGTATTGGTTCGCAACGGCTCGCGTTTGGTGGTACATCGTACCGATATTCCGGCGGTGCTGGAATCCTTGACCCGTTGGGCTGCTTCATCCTATTAATAGATATAGAGGATTATCGTTATGGCTGATACGACACCATCACCATCGAGCATCAAAGTGGAGCACCAGATTCACTTCACGCTTGATGGCTTTCCCTGCACCACCTCGGTAGCAGGTGCGACCGCCGATCAACTCAAGGTGGTGATTGATCGCCTGAAAGCGATCGGCGCACAACCACCCACGACACACCCAGCTCACCCAACCCAACCAGTCGCCGCCGTTGCACCACCCAGCGTTCCCGCTCAACGCCTCTGCCCAACGCATGGAACACCCTTACAACTGCGCCAAGGCACGCGACGCGGTGGCAAGCCCTACAAATTTTGGAGCTGCAACCATACCGATGCGGATGGCAACTGGTGTGATCATACCGAGAAGCCATAAGGGAACTCCATGTACCTTCATCCAAAAACCATCACTTCAGTACAGCTAGGTCTCAATGCGCAGTCCCTGAACTCTGGCAGCGATCATCTGTACTAGGGGTTACCGCCGAAACGCCAACGAGGGGCCATACGTTCTAGTATGGCCCATCGCATTCGCTTCAATGAGGCAGATAGGGTCTGTCGTTGTTCCATCAGGCATATGCACGCGCACGGCTAGTCATGCATTCAAGCTCAGCTGTGCACGCATTCCGCGCCGCAGCTCCACGCTAGTCGCTGCCGGACACCAAACACGCGGTTGCCCACCAGTAGTCGTACAGTGGGCGGACTTCGACCGCTGCGAAGCCAGCCGCACGTACCAACTCCGCCCACTCCACAATTGGCTGCTCATAGGTTGTGCGAGCCGCCGTCTGGTCGAAGTATCCCATAAGGACTGGCATCAGAAAGCCTTGGGCAACCAGTCCGCCGTCGTCGGCATACTCGGCCAGTCCACGCTGGTAGCGGCCTAGGATATCGCGGACTCGCGCCGGGTCGTACATACTGGCAAACTCCGGCACGTCGAACTCGACGATTAGCAGGCGTTGGCCCAGGTCCCGCAACCGGCGCAGCAGCTCCGGTCGCTCCTCTGGCGGGATTGAGTGCAAGCTGTAGGTGGCTTGGATGATCGTCCAGCTGCTACTCTCCTGACGCGCAAACTCCTGCGCGGTGACGGCGAAGGCCTCGATGGGCCGTCCGCTGGCCCCTAAGCGCTCGCGTAGTTCAGCCAGCAGCGCCGCTGACGGCTCGACTACTCCCAAGCGGTCGATGTTTGGGGTCAGGGCTGGGATCAGGGCGTGGCCGTTGCCAGCACCGATATCCAGCACATCCAGCCGCTCGTACTCGCCATAGGCCGCGTGCAGGGCCGCGCTCGTCGCTGCATAGAGCGGGATGTTGCCGCCGCCGCCGATGAAGGCCGCGAAAGCTTCGCCGCTGACGTAAACATTGTGCTTGCCTTGGCTGGCCACCCGACCCAGATAGGCTGCCGCCTCGGTAAATACCCGCTCGTCTGGCGCACCCGCTGCCGCCCGGCTGGCGAAATCGGCGGCACGGGCTACGTCCTGATGGCCAAACGCCAGCAGCGCGGCGTAGAACAGATCGAGCGGATCAGTGCCAACTGGCTGATCGGCGCGGTAGCCATGCTCGCGGTATGCTTCCCAAAGCTGCTCAAGACTCACTATTGCGTCCTCCAAAACACACGATACACTGTTTGCTGCCCAAGCCACTGATCAGCCGCCGTCAACTCGGAAAAATGCGGTGTCGGTGGCATCGCGGGCGTTGATGTTGGGGGGATAGTTGCCCATCGATACCCTCAACGAGATATGGATGCGACCACCAGTATGGAGTGTGGGTGATTTCCTGTCAACGCGTGTGCATATGCCTGGTGAAATAGCGAGTGTCCTCAGCACCGATGGTCGCTGCCATAGTTCGGTAGTCCGCGCGTTCAAGCCCAACCGTATGGAAGGAATAGTGTTTGGATGAAGTTACTTTTAAGTTCTCTACGCTGATCGCGAAACTGATAGTATGGTTATCGCGATTGATTGATCGATGATGGATGACCAGCCAGCAGTTCAAATCAGGCTGTTGGCGGATGTTTTTTTAGCGCGAAACGGTTATGATAATGCACATTATACAAACCGCTGGAGAGTCGAGCATGCACGATGATTTTTCACTCGCATTAACCACCCTTGCCGCAACTACCCCAACCGCAATCCAATCAACGACTAATCCCTTCATTGCCTATATCGCCAGTCTGCAAAGTACCAATAGTCAACGCACGATGGAGAAGCAGCTGCATCGTTTGGCAACAATGATGGGCTTTGCCGATGCGCATGCAGTTCCGTGGTCGCAGCTGCGGGTTGAACATACCCAAGCCTTGTGGGCCAAGCTCGCCAGCAGTAAATCAGCAGCCACTGCCAACCTGATACTCTCGGCCTTGCGCGGGGTGCTGAAGATGGCGTGGCGCATGGGCTTAATGACTGGGGAAGATTACACACGAGCGGTTGATCTCAAAACGGTCAAAGGGAACGCACCTGATGCCGCAGCGGGCCGATCGCTCACCGCTGCCGAACTCCGCGCCTTATTTGCCGCGTGTGCCGCTGATTCATCACCCATTGGGCGGCGTGATGCAGCGATTCTAGCATTGGCCTATGCTGGTGGTGGTTTGCGTCGGGCCGAGATCGTCAATCTCGATCTGTCAGACTTCAATCCTGAAACGGCGATGCTGACGATTCGCGGGAAGGGCAATAAAGTGCGGACGGCGTATGTGCGTGGTGGCGCTCGTGAGGCGCTCGACGAGTGGTTGGCGGTGCGTGGCGACGAAGCTGGGCCACTGTTTTGGCGGTTACAAGCTGGCGGTGTGGCAGGCCAAATGTACGAGCGTCTCAGTGATCAGGCGATTTATATTTTATGTCAGCGGCGTGGCAAAGAGGCCAATGTACGGCATTTCAGCCCGCACGATATTCGACGAACCTTTATCAGTGATCAACTGGATGCGGGAACCGATGTCTTGACCGTGGCTCGGCTGGCTGGCCATAGCAATGCCAACACCACCAGCCGCTACGATCGTCGGGGTGAACGGGCCAAACAAGCAGCAGCTGATGCTCTGCATGTGCCGTTTATTTCGCAACAGGAGTTGTAACATTGCTTCGATCATGGCGTATCACTTGACGAATATTCAAGAGTCATTACACTAGAGATCTATCATCACTGAGAGATGCTATCTCACGTTTATCACACACTTTTGAGGGAGGTAACTATGGTATCGTACCATCGTGTCCGTATGCTCTTCGCATTGATCCTGCTTTTCAGTTTATGCAGCACCGCTCCTGCGTCTTCTAGCCAAGCAACATCCCAAGCACTTTCCCATGCCGTTATTGATGCTAGCGGGGTTCTTGATAACTGGCAATCACTTGCCATAGGGTCAGATGGATTAGGCTTAATTGCGTATTGGGATGAAACAGCTAAAGTACTCAAGGTTGCCCATTGTAATGATGTCGCTTGCCGCACCGCAACTATTACTCCTCTTGTTACAACGACTACCGAGTTCGGGAGTATTGAACTTACCATTGGAAGGGATGGTTTAGGGAAAATTATCTATAACGTGGGCGGGCAAATATTCTTAGCCTTTTGCCAAAATATTAGTTGTACGAGTATTCAGACTAAACCTATTCACAGTGGTGGAAATAGCCAGCTTCTTATAGGAAGTGATAGTAACCCAATCATTTTTAGTACGACTGGTTCTAGTCCTGACAATTATCAGATCAAGGTATCACATTGTGATGATCCACAATGTCAAGCTATCACTACAACAAAACTCACCGATACCTTAAAAACATCTTCTCCTTTAGTTGCTGCTATCGGTAGTGATGGATTTCCACTTATTTTATACTATGATAATGATCTGCTTCAACACATGCTTATTCACTGTTCCGATGTCGCTTGCCAACAAACAACGACTTCAGCGCTTCCTATAGCTACCTATCAAGCAAACACCGATAGTGATATGACCATAGGTAGTGATGGATTTCCAATCATTACCTATAAAACTATTCAATTTGATCAATTAGGTATCATTCACTGTGAAAATATTCTTTGTACCACCTATACAAATGTGTATCATGATGATTTTTGGCTGGGTACCCATCCATCAGTTATTATCAATAGTGATGGATTACCGCTCGTGAGTTACTCTGTTGATCGTAATCAACGCAGGGATCTTTATATTTCCCGTTGTCTTGACCTTGCCTGTAACGATATAACGACCCATATTTTAGATAAAACAACGTGGATAGGGACGCAAGATATGGCGCTCGGAAATGATGGCTTGGTGTTGATCGCCTATCATGATCTCTCTCGAGCACAATTACGCGTTATCCACTGTAAAGATATTGCCTGTAGTGAAGATGGGGTTAATCTTTTTGCTCAGTATGCACCGATGCTGATGCAAACACCAACATCGATGGTTGTTCCGATCAATGCAACAGCTATTCCTGATCAAGCAGTCACCACCCTTGGCCAAGTCTTCTTTACGACGTCGATTTCAATTCCTCAGCCCATTCCTAGCGGTGGGAGATATGTTCTTGCGGGGAATGCACAAGGTACAGCACCAAGCATTGTGGATGATAAAGTGGTTCTCAAAGCAGGAAACCAAACGATTTTTGAATTTGAGTATGGTGGTACGGGAACTCCTAATCCTACTTTAGTTGAGGTTCCGAATGCCATTATTGAATCACATATTGGACAAACCATTACTATAGAATTCCGTGATGTGTATGGTGGACGAATCCAAGCTTCAACGATGTATCTGGTTTGGATTCCCTAGCTAAATACTATCGTTATCACATAACTAATGACCCCATACTTTTTTAGGTATGGGGTCATTAGTTATTTTTGCATGTGCCGTTTGTTTCGCAACAGGATTTGTCATATCTCCTTGAAGTTAGATAGAGCGATCGCAACGCAAACAACACTTTACTGGATTGCCATGGGGCGTTATTTGCTTGTTGAGAAATCGTTTTATTGGTGTATATTTTTCTACTTGTATCTAGCTTGTTCATCATTCTATGATAAGAGCCAATCTAACAGTTGGGCAACTGGAGTCCTAATCCTCAGAACGAACAAGTAATGGCCCGTAGCTCGAAGAAACTCGCTGGCCGTATGCTTGATGGTCGAACTTGGGATGAGGTTCCTGATTTGCATCTCATTCATCAATAGCTATGATCAAAAAGAACCAGAAGTGATGCTTCTGGTTCTTTTTGATCATAG
>NZ_DOPT01000091.1:0-81881 GCF_003512625.1 Herpetosiphon sp.
CCGCCCTTAAACACTGCGGCGGGCGAGGGGCGTTTGGTTTGGTGGTTTCCCCTCGGCTCGCGGGCGGGCTAGGGGGCTAGGGGGTGAGGGCATTAAACCAATAATTATCCTCTTGACAAACTATGCTATCCGACTGTATAGTCATTGTCAAATACTACACGAACGGATAGCATAAAAATAATTGAGGAATTGATGATGACTGAAACCGCCTTGGCAAGCCCAGCCTTGATTGCGCCAGGCCCGTGTGGCCGCCTGTTGATTGGCAATTTGCACGATTTTATCGATGATTTTCTGGTCACGATGCAACGTGATTTTGTTAATCATGGCGATATTGTGCGCTACCAAATTGGCTCACGCATTGTGCATGTGGTTTCAAATCCCGATTATGCGCAATATGTACTTGTTGAGCATCAGCGGGATTTCCCCAAAGTTGGCGGCAACGGCGGTTTACAAATTATCGCTGGCAATGGCTTGATTTCTAATCCCAGCCCTGAATCGTGGCTCATTCAGCGGCGTATGATGCAGCCAATGTTTCACCGCAAACGCCTCGCGGCCATGGGTGAAAAAATCGATGGCGCAGGCGCACGTATGATCCAGCGTTGGCAAGCGTTGCCCGATGCAGCACCGATCGACATGGATCATGAAATGCTGCAAGTGACGCTTGATATTATTATGCAAACCATGTTTAGCGCCGATATGCTGGGCGAAGTGGGCAAATTGGCTCCGGCAGTCACTGCGGCGGTCGATTATGCAAATTATCGCATTTTTAATCCGTTCAGCCTGCCCTTACCAATGCCAACCCGCCGCAATCGCGCCTATATGCAAGCTCGCAAAGTGCTGGATAGCATGATTTTTGGTTTGATCAAACAACGACGGGCGGCCACCGAGCCAGTTGGCGATTTGCTGGATATGTTGCTCGAAGCCCAAGATGCCGAGACTGGCGAGCGCATGAGCGATGAGCAGATTCGCGATGAAGTCCTGACAATCTTTGCGGCTGGTCACGAAACCACGGCCAATACCTTGACTTTTGGCTGGTATTTGCTCAGCGAACACTGCGAAATTCGCCAAAATCTCCAAACCGAGCTTGATCAGGTGTTGCAAGGCCGAGCACCAAGCGTCAACGATTTGCCGCAATTGCCCTACACGTTGCAAGTATTTAAAGAGGCCATGCGCTTGTACCCAGCTGCGCCAATTACTGGACCTCGCCGTGTTACCAAACCCACCCAACTTGGTGGCTACGACTTGCCACTCAATTCGCAAGTGATCGTCAGCATCACCAATTTGCATTTGCATCCGGCTTTTTGGGAAAATCCTTTGCAATTTGATCCGAGCCGTTTCGCGCCAAATGCCAATCAGCCTCGTCACCATTTGGCGTTTATGCCGTTTGGCGCGGGGCCGCGTAAATGCATTGGCAATAATTTGGCCGAGATGGAAGGCGCATTATTACTAGCATGTGTGGCGCAGCATTACAACCCGCAATTGCAGCCAGGCCACCAAGTTAAGCCTGAAATGGCGATTACCATGCGAGCCAAAGCTGGCATGCCGATGTTGCTCAAGCGGCGCTAATCCCCTCATCCCTATCCCCACGCTCCCAGGGGAACCACCAAACCAAACGCCCCTCGCCTGCCGCAGCGGGAGAGGGGTTGGGGGTGAGGGGTCTTAAAACTCGATGTTCATGCCCTCAGCACTATCCCACGCTCCCGCACGCGAGGCGAGGGGGAACCACCAAACCAAACACCCCTCGCCTGCCGCAGCGGGAGAGGGGTTGGGGGTGAGGGAACGCTCGCACTAGCTAACAAACTAGGTTTCTTTCAGCAGTTTGTAATCATCAGGGTTATCGAAGCCCGCGATCCAAGCGGCGGCTTGATGGCAACTCTGCATAGTTGGTGGCACACGCAAGACATAGCGTCGATCAGTTGAAGGACATTGCACCGCCAAACAAACCAAATCTTCATCGTTGGGCATGGGCATTTGCAACAAGCGCCGCACGCCACCAGTATCACGGTCGCGATCAAGCTCTTTGGCTTCAGCTTGGGCAAAAAATTCTTCGTAGCCTTTGCGTTCGAGCAACACCCGCCGCCGCTCAACATTAACTTCGTCGATAATTTCGCTAACGCTGATTGTTTCAGGTTGGAAGGCGATCCGCTCATCAATTGGCACGCCATTCCAGCGCAATTGGCTAACTTGGCTATCCGCAGGCAGGCAGCTAATTTCAGTATTACCCAAATCGAGCCACGAGTGGACTACCAAGCCTGCTGGCAATTCGGTTAGGCTGCTGCAACCACGCACACTGAGCTGAGCCAATTCGCCGAGCCAATTGGGCAAATTGGGCATGTTGATACAGTTGCGAGCCACAATCCGTCCAACGCTGATGCGGCCTGTGCTTGGCCAACGCCGAAAATTAACACAATCGGTCAAATCAAGAAAATTAACATCAATTCCTTCGGGCAGGCTTTCGAGCGCACTGCAACCGCGCAGCACCAACGAGCCAACTTTGAGATTGCGCGGCAAACTCTTGAGATGAATATTGTTGCTCAGGTTCAGCCGATTTTGCACATGCACCAAGGGCAAATGCTCAATGCTGGTACCACGGAGATCAAGTTCAAAACAGTGCAAACCTTCAGGAATGCTGGTCAAACCGGTACAACCACTGAGATCTAAGCGCCCTGCATGCAAATCTTTGGGCAAATAGCGCAATTTGGTGCAATTTTTGGCTTCGATGGCAGTTGCCACCAGTCCACGCGGCAAAAATTCAATATTGTTATCTAAAACCAACGTGCCATTAATTGGGCGACCACCGAAATCTTCGACCCCAGCGCGAATTTGAGCTAAGGCAGTGGCGACAGTCAGCATTGCATCATTCATCGAACTATCCTCAAGGGCTGGTGGTAACAGGAGAGTATTACCACCAGTCGCAGCATTAATCAACGACTCGGCGAATTTCTTGGGGTGAATATTCGCGTTGCATCCAAACCCGATACGTACCGCGTGGCAATTCGATCATGGCATGTTCTTCATGAATAAGTTGAGCGTTATCGGCGGTTACTTCGACGAACAATGAATCGCCGCGTTGCCAAAGTGCCACAGTGTCGGCCAACTTAAAACGATGGCTATGGCCAGTAACTTCGCCATAGGCTAAAGTCGAGCCATTACGCGGCGTTGCATCACTGGGAATTTGATCAATTGCTGCGATGAGGACATCACCATGTCGCCACATTGAAGCACCCTTTCTGCTCGGTTGAGCACTAATGCCGCTGCGAATGCTGCCGTTCCAGCGACCTTACTTAAGCTAGTATAGGGCTTCGACGTGTCAAAGAATGTCACAGTTAATAAACACAATGATTGATTTTTGGCCCAACAGCGCTATACTGTTGCTAGCAATTGATTTGATCAATAACGAGGTGCAACTATGCGCGATTTTTGGCAACGAGTGCAAGCCTTGGCTGGCCAAACCTTGGCTACCACAGCCCAACATCGCTTATTTAGCATTTTAAGCGTTGATGCAAATGAACTTTGGTTGGAGCTGCATAGTACACACAAAAAACGCTGGTTGCGGCGCAACGATTTTGAGGTTTTGTTACAAAGTGGGGTTGATCTTAAGCGCTTAACCCGCGCCGATATTGCTGAACATATGCCCAATGCGCGTTTCAATACCGCTTATGTCTACACAATTTTAGCCCATTTGGGAATAATTGATAATTAATGGGCATCACGGCAAGATCGTGAAGCAAAGGGATGCCCATACCAAACTTAGCTGATGTTACGAGGGATCGCTGCTGCAATAAAAGCGGCCAACGCTGGCTACGCTTGCACCGCTACTATCAGTAACAACTAGGTTCACTCGTGCCGTTCGGCCAAGCGTACAGCTACCCAAAACGTAGTCACCGCCATTTTGCCCGATATCGGCGTTGAGTACGGGAGACCAATTATAGCTATAGGAACCGGTTCCACCACTCACATAGGCATCGCAGGCAAATGCCCCACGGTTATACTGAATACCCAAGCTATAACATGAAACACCTGCGGTTAATGGCCCAGCTTGTGGGGCGGCAGCGGTTGGAGTCAAGGGAGCTAAAGCCAAAGCACAGGTTGCCGCCACCAAACCGAGCATCCGTCGCGAAATTTTGAACATTGCCAGTCCTTCCAATTACAGCAAGATAATTCTTAAGAACAAATTAATTAGCGCTTTGATCGATTTAAGATTCGCTATTGTCGCAGTACAGGTAGCCATAATCTACTGATTTGCGTAAGCCATTGCTATCAGTAACCGTAAGCTTAACAAGGAATGACGTATAAGGATCGCAATAACCAAAGATTGAGTCCCCTATCGTTGTATCAATCGAAGCATTACGAGCTGACCAGCTATAGTTGTAGAGACCGGTTCCACCACTCACATAGGCACTGCAGGAGAATGATCCTTGATTATAATCTATGCCATGTTGTGCACAACCGACGAATACACTCAAGGGCTTGGGTGCGGCAGCGGTCGGAGTCAAAGGGGCCAAGGCTAAAGCACAGGTCGCTACCAATAAACCAATTGCCCGTCGTGACGTTTTAAACATTGCCAATCCTTCCAAAATATAGCTATACGTACTAACTATGTACGTAGACCTCTATTGTGCTGAATATAGTAGCTTTGTCAAAAGATAATCTATTAAATGTCTATTAATAAATATTAACTTTATTAACATAAGCGTTAGATTAACCAGCACGTTAAAAGGACAATTGGCGATCGAATTGGGAATATTTTGGAGGTTGTTGCTGCTCAAAAACTGGGCATCGCGCGGGAGATCGCGAAGAGGAAGGGATGCCCATGACCAATTAGCCGAACTTACGAGGCGACTTTGCGGCAGAGCACGCGCCCAATTTTGCTGACGCTGGCTCCACTGTTATCGGTAACCACAACGTTCACCCGAGCACTTTGGTTAATCGCACAGCTCCCGTAAATATAGCTACCCCAGTTTTCCAGAATCGTAGCATTTTGCACCGCCGACCAGTTGTAGCTATAATCGCCAGTTCCACCACTAGCAAACGCGTCGCACGAGAATGAACCTTGGTTATTGCGCATACCTAGATTTTCGCAAAAAACACTTACATCCAAGGCATTGGGCGCTGCTGCACTGGGAGTCAAGGGAGCCAAAGCCAAAGCACAGGTTGCCGCCAACAAACCGAGCATCCGTCGTGAAGCCTTAATCATCGTCGATCCTTTCGCTTACAATCCTACGCAGCAAATGGCTACGTAGAACACGATTGTGCTTGATTTGACGGTTAGGATCAATAATAGTTGCATGAGAAATTGCTGATACCTAGCTTATTAATCATTGCTTGACGAACATAAGTAATTATCCTATACTTAGGATGCTAAATATTGAGGAAGCCATGTCAAAGCCAATTCGCTACTTAAAACTAAGCTACATTCTGATGCGCAAAGGCCTAGATGAAGAACTAAGTGCCTATCAGCTTACCACCTCGCAATTTGAGATTATGGGCTATCTTTATGGTGAGGCGGAGATTGAGCAACAGCAACTTCAATCCTACAGTGGGGTTACGCCTGCAACCTTGACTGGCATTCTGGATAAATTGGAGCAACGTGATTTGGTACAGCGGCGCTTGAGCCATGTCGATGGTCGCGCTAAAACGGTTGCTTTAACACCCACAGGTCAAGCCCTTTGCGGCCAATTGATCGATCTATTTCATGAGTTTGAAGCCAAAATGCTTGAAGGCTTTTCAGCCGCCGAACGCGCTTTATTCACCGATTGGCTCCAGCGAATTGCCAAAAATTTAGGCTATCACGAATCAGATTAATTTTTTGACATATATTTAGCATCCTAATTATTTTTATCAAAGGAAGCATTGTATGAATGTTGTGGTAACTGGGGGAACCAGTGGAATTGGCGCGGCAGTTGTGCGCGAATTAACCAACAAAGGCCTACAAGTAAGCTTTATTGGGCGTAATCGTGAGCGTGGGCAAGCAATCGCCAAGCAAACAGGTGGGCAATTTATTCAGGCCGATTTATCGTTGCTCCACGAGACGCACCAGCTTGCTACATACCTAAACAAACCACTCGATAGCCTCATTCTATGTGCTGGTGGGATCGGCTCAAAAAGCACACCCTTAGTTACTAGTGAAGGCTTAGAGACATTGTTCGCCACTAACTATTTAAGCAAAGTCGTCTTATCGCAAGCTTTACTGCCCCAAATGACTACCAACGCCAGTATTGTGATGGTAAGCGGCAATGGACGTTACAAAAATGCTTCAACTGCTTGGCAAACTGCCGAAAAAGGGCTGCGAGGAGCATTAAAAGCTGGTTTAGCGCTCGATTTATATGCCCAGCAGCTTGCTCAAAACCAACCAGCACTGCGGGTTCATACCTGTTACCCTGGCATGGTTCAGACAAATTTATTTCAGCAGATGGCTTGGCCAGTACGAGTGTTGGTGCGCATGTTTGGCCAATCGCCAGACCAAGCTAGTGGCTATATCACACGCTTGGTCTACAGCCGCCATGAAGGTGTGCATTGGCAAAAAACCAAACCTATACAGCTTGACTTGCCAGTAACCGGCAATGATTTAGCTCTTGAGCTATGGAACTATAGTCACAGCATTCTGGCTGATTATCAATAACGCAGGAGTTTTACGATGAATTATAAGGTTGGTTGGCTGTTCGATCAGCAAATTTTGGCCCTTACCCATTTTACTCCGGCCATAACTCCTGAGGAGTTTCAGGCAATCGTAACCCAAACTCAAGCCTATCTACAATCTGTTCGCCAGCCTTTTCATGTATTGATTGATAATCGCCAGATTGGCGATAGCAATGTTGTTGATTTAGATATGGTGATGCAAGCATTTCCGGCCTTGAACCATGCCCAATTACGTTGGATTGTGATGATTTTACCTGAGCCAATTAAGCATACGGCGGCTCAGCGAGTAATCCAACGGCAAGCCGAAATACAATTAATCTATGTCGAGACGTTGGAACAGGCTTTAGCTCATTTGCAACAGGTTGATCCAACACTCGATCTAAATCAGCAGGATCAAGCATTTTTCAGGCAACCCTAACGCAAGCGCTGCGCCAATAGCCCTTTGACAAGGCCTAAAATCATAAATGAGATAACCAACAACAGCATGGCCAAAATTAATGCCACATTTAAATCTTGCTCAAAGCCTTGGTAAATTGCCAAGGGCATGGTTTGGGTGCGACCCACGAAATTGCCAGCAAAAATGATCGTAGCCCCAAACTCGCCCAAAGCGCGGACCCAAGTCATCACTGCGCCGCTCACCACACCTGTCCAAGCCAGTGGAATGCTAATAAACCAAAAGATTTGGCGCGAATTCGCGCCATCAAGCGCCGCTGCATCCTCTAAATCATGATCGATCGTGGCGAAAGCTGCGGCGGCGGCTTTAATATAAAAGGGTGAGGCCACGAAAACTTGGGCTAAAACCACCGCCGCTGTGGTAAATGGTAACTCGATCTCGATCAGGCGGAGATATTGGCCGAGCAAACCACGCCGCCCAAACGCCATCAACAGGGCAATTCCGGCGACCGAGGGTGGCAAAATCATCGGCAAGTCGATTAGAGTATCCAGCAATGCTTGACCACGAAAACGTGGTCGAGCCAAAAGAATTGCAATTGGCGTACCAAATACGAGCGTGATCAGCATGCTACTGCTGGTGGTAAGCAGGCTCAGACTAAGGGCTTCGCGCACAGCTGGTTTGGCAAACGTACTAGCCAATGCCTCAATTGGAACCCGCAACGCTACCGCAATTAAGGGGATCAGTAGAAAACCAAGCAATGGCATACTACTCAGTATCAACCAAAACGAGCGACGAAAACGATTATTTCCCATTCAACACCCATAAAAACAGGATAGGCTTTCATCCTACCCTGTTGCTGGATCTGCGCAAATTATAGGTTCATTCTACCGTAATTTTGACGATGTTTTTAAGCTGGCTGGCGTTCGGATTGCTCGGAATAATGCTGGTAAAACTGCCATCAGCTTCGGCGGCGATAATTGCTCGTGGGTCGGCAGTGAGGTCGGCAATTGCCAGCACAGTTTGGCTACCATCGCTACTGAGCAAGCTAAATGTTCGAGCATTGCTCTTGGGCTGAATTTGCATCAACAATTGACCAAAGCCCAAACCACGATAGCTTTGACCATTGAATTCAACTTGTTGTTGTTCGTAGTTCTCGATCAGTTCAGCGGTCAGGGTCAAGGGTGTCGTTAAATTGCCAGCAATCAATAGTTGATAAGGAGATAATGCTGAAGGATCGGTGACCGTAATAAAGCCATAACGGGCCAAAATCTGTTGGCCTGCGGGAGTTAACACAAAATCGACGAAGGCTTGGGCAAGTTGCGAATTGGCACTATTTTGGGTAATTGCAATTGGATAGGTG
Source organism: Herpetosiphon sp. (assembly GCF_003512625.1). NCBI lineage: Bacteria > Bacillati > Chloroflexota > Chloroflexia > Herpetosiphonales > Herpetosiphonaceae > Herpetosiphon > Herpetosiphon sp. Next base: position 8,394 of record NZ_DOPT01000091.1, read on the forward strand.
GCGATCGTATTCAGCTGATCAGGAATTGCCAACGTGCCAATGCTGCTATCGCTGATCGAAGCTGCATCAGTGCTATAGACAATGCCTGCATCGGCCTCGCCCAACGAAACTTTGCTCAAAACAGCTTTGACATTATTTTCATACGAAACCACATTCAACAAGACAGTTGGGCTATAGCTTGTACCAAATTCGGGCAAAGCTGAGGCTTTCGCCAAAAAATCTAGGGCATAATTGCCAACTGGCACGCTCGCACTGGCCAATACCAATTTCAGCTTAGGCTTGGCTAAATCTTGCAGGCTTTGAATTTGGGCTGGGTTAGATTGAGGGTAAACTACGATTAAGCGATTACGAGCAAAAGGCTGAAGCATTGAACCATCAATCATACCAGCATCAACCGCAACCTGCATCTGTGTAGAATTGGCTGAAGCAAAAACATCAGCAGGTGCACCCTGGGTAATCTGGGTTGCCAGCTGATCCGAGCCAGCAAAATTGAAATTGATTTTGGTATTAGGATGGCTTGTCTGAAATGTATTACCAATCTCAGTAAATGCGCCAGTCAATGAGGCAGCTGCGAATACATTTATCTCGCCACTGAGGGTTGGCGTAGGGTTAGTAGAGGTAGTTGGTGCAGCGGGGGTAGTTGGTACGCTGGTAGTTGCGGCTCCACACGCCAACAAACTAAGGCTCAACACAAATAATCCGATTCGACGAATCTGCTTCATACTGATAATCCTTTATCCACACCAAACACTGTTTGGCTCATTTTCCAGCGCCTAGCATACCACTTTAATCAGGGATGAAGGATGAAGGATGAAAAATCAAAAGGTTGAAGGCAAAAATCAATGTAGCTCAAGTTTTGATGCAGAGGCGCAGAGAGTCTAAGGCTTCAGGCTCAATGGTTATCGGCTATCGAAATACTTATTAATATCTCCATTATCCCGATAGCCAAGCGCCTATAGACCATAGCCTCATCATTCACGATCTTCGCGTGCTTCGTGGTTTCAACCTTCGTGCCCTTCGTGTCCTTCGTGGATCAAAACCTGATCCCTATGCTCTATGTTCTTTGCTCTATGCTCTCCTGAGTTTGCCAATTGAGCCGTAGCTGAAAGCGCCGCAAGACTGCCAGAATTGGCTTGCCAAAGGCCATAATCAGCAAAACATTGAAGAAGGCTCGTGTGGCATCCCAGCCCAATGAAGTTAGCAGATAAAAGGCCCAATAGCGCTCTACGGTTGGGCCAAACCCCAAGCCTGGTTGCCAGGAAATTGCGCTTTCGCCTGCGCTAAATGGCCAAAATGTCAGGTTCATCAAGCCGCCGAAGAGTAAGCCCCAAACCCAGCCAAATATCGCTAGCAGGACGACTTCGCCCCACCCAGCATCGGCCAATTTCAACCAGCGTTTGATAGGCTGCAACAAGGCGGTGCTTAATCCCAACCAGCCCATTGCCAACATCTGAAACGGCATCCATGGGCCAATCCCTGCCACCAACAAGGCCGAAACTGCTAAACTCAGGCTACCTAGTAAAAATCCAAAGCGCCCACCATAGACAAAGCCCGCCAAAATGACCAAAAAGAAAAAGGTTGGGCTATCACCTGGGCCAGCAGGCAAGCGCAGCACTGCATTGATCGCCACCAACATGCCCAAGGCTGCCACCACCCGCGAATTCATCGCATGACTATTGAGATCCGCCAGAATAATCCCGAGCAATAATGGCCCGAGTAACAACATAATCAAAGGCGCATCGGCAGCATGATTATCGCCAGCCTGAACTTCGCTTAGAAAAAATGGATAAAAAAAGGCAACCAGCCCAATCAGACTGGTTACCCCAACTAAAATACGGCTAGCAAACGGCGTGGCTCGGCTCATGAAACGGCTTCAATCAATGGGTCGGGATAGACAATTGTTTCATAGCGGGTGCGCAAGGTCGTCAGAATTTTCTCTAATTCGGCTGGTAGCGGTACTTCCCACGAGCACCATTCGCCAGTGCTTGGCAGGCGAAAGCCCAAATGATAGGCATGCAAAAAGTGGCGTTCGATGCCAAAGGTTTCTTTGGGCTTACGATGACCATATAGCGCATCATTTAAAATTGGCCGATTGCGATAGGAAAAATGCACCCGAATTTGATGGGTGCGGCCTGTTTCGAGGGTTGCGCGAACCAACGAATAGGGGCCAAGCACCTCTAGCACTTGATAATGAGTAACCGCATAACGCCCTTCGGGCATCACCATCATGCGCAAACGGTTATTGGGGTTGCGGCCAATTGGCGCATCGATTGTGCCGGTTGGCTCTCGCCAATGGCCTTCGACCAGCGCGAGATATTTTTTATGCATGCGCCGCGCCATCTGTTGCTCAGTTAGCATCATGCGTGCTTGATCATGCTTGGCAATCACCAATAAACCTGAGGTTTCTTTATCCAAGCGATGCACGATGCCCGGTCGCAAATCGCCGCTAGTGGTCAAATGCGGATAGCGATAGAGCAAGGCATTGACTAATGTGCCAGTTGTATGGCCAGGCGCAGGATGCACAACCATGCCTGCGGCCTTATTGACCAACAGCACATCGGCATCTTCATAGATCACATCAAGCGGCAAATCTTCGGCCACGATATCGGTCGGCTTTGCCAGCGGCAGAAAGATCTCAATCTGATCGCCAATTTGCACCGGCAAACTGGCTTTTGCGCCGCGCCCATTGACCCGAATATGTAAATCGGTAATTAATTGTTGAACATATGTGCGTGATAAATCTGGCATATTGGCAGAAACAAGCCGATCTAAACGTTGGCCTGCTTCTGCTTCGCCCACCTGAATCGTGGTTAAATTGGCCGTTGGCTCCATCGCTCCATCCTCTGCTGTGTTGGGTTAACTATTGGCGGCCTCAATTGAAAGCGCTGCATACGGCAACACCTCGAGCCGCTCGATTGGAATTTGCTTGCCAGTTTTAAGGCAAATGCCATAGGTGCCATGATCAATGCGATCAAGCGCTGCTTCAACCTCGCCAATCAAGCGTTGGCGATCTTCAATTAAGGCAAAATTCTTTTCACGCTCAAAAATATCCGAGGCATCATCGGCAATATGATTACTAACCCCAAACTCAGCATCTTGATTGAGCTGGTTGGTGGCCTCTTCCAAACGCTGAACTTCTTCATTCAGATGGTTATGCATATCGTGCAAGCGCTCTTTGAAATAGCCTAATTGTGCTTTTGATAAAGTCATCGTGTACTCCCACACAAATTTTAAGCCAGGATTATAGCACGCCCATGGGCAAGACTCTAGCCATGAACTGCGATTTTGCTCGAATCTTGTAGAGATCTAACGCTTTTGCTGCTTGTGTGGATGGATCGTGGCGCTATTGTACACGATATTTAGCTATATGCTTAGTGACTAGCCCATTCTAAAAACCAATAGGGTTGCACGGGTGTCAAAGCACGATCTTCACCAGTTGCCAAGGTATATTCCATTAATCCATCATAGCCATGGATAAAGAGAAAATGCTCGCCATCGGGATTCCAGGCTGTGCGGCCATCGTCAATATTTTGCGCTAAGGGCTTCAAGGCTCCATCATTGGCATTAACTTGCCACAATGAAACTGGCTCGCCGTGAGCACTAGCAATCTCGACTCCTAACAACACTTCCCACCAAGCCAAGCTTGGCTCTGCGCCGCCACCAATTGCGCCAGGCCCGCCGCCAACCGTCATCACAATGCTGCTGCCATCGGGCGACCAGCGCGGGGCGACAATCGATTTGAAGGGCAGATCTGGCTGGCCGAGTGGCTGGGCAGCGCTGCCATCAAGTTTGGCAAGCATCAACGAGGGAAAGCCAATTTCAACATTCGGCTGCACATAGACCAGATGTTGACCATCGGGCGAAAGTGCAGGTGTAGTTGCACCTTCAACCACAACCGTTTCTTGGTTGCTGCCCAAGGCATAGCGTGCGACGGCAATTTCTTCGCCAACAAATTGGTTTTTCGCGTCGAGCAGGGTGCGACGGCGGGTCAAATACAACGATTGATTATCACTAGCCCAGCTTGGCTCACTTAATGAAACATCGATATTGCCATAGGCTAAAAGGCTGCCTTTGCCAGTGGCCGCATCGATTCCACAGACAATACTCGATTGCAACCACGGAATCGCCAAATCAATTGGCGGCAACATCAACGAATAGGCTAAAGTTTTGCGATCATGCGACCATGCTGCATCACGAATGAGCGTGCGTTCCTTGACGGTGGTTAATTGACTGGCCTCTGTGCCATCGCCGTTAATTGACCACATATTGCCTTCGAGGCCGACGATCACGGGCTTGGTGATCGGTGCAGTATCAACACAATAGCCAGCCAAGTTAGCAGCATCGGGTGCTGTTAGAACTTGGGGAACAGTCGTAACGCTGTTTGAGGCCGCGCCACAGCCAGCTAAACCAACAATTAAACCAACAATTAAAAGCTGTTTTTTCATTATGATTATGCCATTTGATTAAAACAAACCGCTGAGTGCAAACCACTCAGCGGTATTGTAACGCGTTTTACTAAGTTCGTTATTTGCCAACTAATGGCAGATAAAGCTTGTTGTTGACTACAGTTACCACAAAGGTACGTTCGAAGGTGTCTTCGCCATCATTAACGGTAACCGTAATGGTGGTTGTACCAGTTTGGCTGGCGGCTGGAGTCAAGCTCAAGGTACGTTCTGAGCCAGTGCCAACAATTGAAATATTGGCATTTGGTACCAAGATCGTGTTTGATGATTCAGCGGTAACGGTTAAGTTGGCGGCTGCATCATCAATATCGGCCACGGTAAACAGAATTGGCCCAAGGGTTGAATTGACGTTGATCGTTTCATCCATAAAGGCCGAAAGCTCAGGTGCATCGTTAACCGCATTGACGGTCAAGGCAACGGTCTGGGTATAGGCTGAAACACCATCCTGAATAAAGAAGTTCAGGTTGGTTGTACCCGAAGCATTCAAGACTGGAGCAATCGTGAAGGTACGGGTATAAACGTTGGTTGCGCCAGTTTCCACAATATCAGCATTGGCAACCAAATCTTGATCACCCGATAAGCTAGTAATTGTAATATCGCTGGCTCTGGTGTCGCTATCGATTATGCCAATATTAAGCGTGACCGAAGCATCTTCATCGGTGGTCAGGCTGGCAACACTGTTGGCAGTTGGCTTATCGTTCACCACCACCACAAAGGTATCACTGGCTGAGCCTTGACCATTAACCCGAATTTGAATGGTAACTGTGCCTGTACGACCAGCCACTGGCGTGACCGTTACTGTTCGATTGATACCACTACCAGTCAAAACAATATTGGCATTTGGCACCAAAGTAGTGTTTGATGAAGTTCCAGTCAAGGTTACGGTGGTGGTATTAGGATCGGTCGTCAAACGTGGATCGCTAATCATGAAGTTCATGGCCCCAGTGGTGCCATCCTTTGGAATGATCCGATCGTGAATATCCTCGATACGGGTTACATCAAGCAAGCGATCTTGGATGCTTGGGATAATTGGTGTTGTTTGGCTGATATATTCCAACACCACATCGGCCATAACCGCTAAGGTCGTGCCTTTGCCATCGTTGAGCATGGTATAGCCGTCGCCACCAGCGTTGGTAAAGTCGTTGGTTGCGAGGGTATAGATCGAGGTGGTATTTGAAAGCACCTGTGTACCATTATCCAAGGTGATCGATTGGACTTGCTGGCCGATTGGCTTTGATGAATCGAAGGTTACTTTGAAGCCCGAAATTTGTGGGAAGCGGCCATTTGCCCCAGGCAACGCGCCCAAGCCAAATTCCATTACTTGCCATAATTGACCACCAGTAACGGTTCGGGTTACCACCGTATTACCGAATGGCAAGACCGCATAGATATCGCCTAACACCAAATCATAGCCTGGGCCAGTTGGGTAGCCGACGCTCGCACGGCGCAAGTTGCGATTAATTGGCGTGTAGGACGATGGCAAGGTGTCGCGCAAACCGCCGCCGTTGGTAAAGGCAATTTGGGTGCCATATTTGACCCGCATTGCATCGGTTACCAAATTGCCCAATGGTACTTCAGCAACCCGTTCGACGTTATTGCCACGGGTGTAGAAGCCACTGGTCGTACCAATCGGGGTGTCAAATTGTTGGGCTAATTGTGCCCGATAGGGAGCCAACATGGCTTCAATCGCAGCAACTTTAGGCACATTGGCAGTTGGCGTAACAAAGGTAGCACTCTTGTTGGTTACAGTTTCGGTTGTGGTATCGTAGGTCAAGTTAACCTTAAGATACTGCAACCCTTTGCTCTTGTTTTCGGTAACCAATGCCCCGTTGATTGTATTTTGGAAGTTTAAGTCGGTGTGATCGCCTAAGATTAAATCAAAGCCAGTCACGCCGTTGGCAAAATCAATCAATGGGCCTTGATTTGGGGCGGTGATCCCTTTGTGGGTAATTGCCACAAACACATCAGCGCCTTCAGTTTCGGCTTGGGCTTTGGCTGCCATCGCCGCTGCAACTGAATCGGTAATTTGAATTGGCCCGAAGTTGCCTGGCTTCACCAAGCTTGGAGCTTCTTCGTTGACCAAACCGATGATCGCAACTTGTACGCCTTGGAATTCAAAAATCTTGTAGGGAGCTACGCCAGTCAACACGCCAGTGGTGTTGATCAAGTTGGCTGCTACATAGTGAAAAGGAATCCCATTGTTGTAGATTGAGCTAGGAGTTAATGGACTGGTTGGCGAGCCAGCCAATTCGATCATCTGTTGCAAGTGAGCAACCCCACGGTCGAAGTTGTGGTTGCCAAAGGTATTCACCTGAATACCCATCATGCGTTGGGCCAACACAGCGGGTACTTCATCGAACATCCCCGAAAGCGGAGGAGTAGCCCCAAAGTCATCGCCAGCAGTCAAAGTAATGGTGTTGGGGTTGGCAGCGCGATCAGCATTCCAATAGGTTGCGATCGTCGAGGCTCCCCCAGCTGCTGGTGTACCACTTGGGTCGAGTTGCCCGTGCCAGTCGGAAACATTCAACAATTGAATATCGACAATAGCAACTGGCGCGGCACTGGTCAAGGTTGAGCTGAGCGGAACAAGCGCACTCAATATGGCGCAGAGGGCAACAAGGACAAGTAGTTTTCGTTTCGTCATAGCCATGTGATGACAGAGGTTTGGCACCTTTGCCATCGATCCCCCTTTCGTGGAGCAACAATGATTTATTAAGCATGTTGGCTGATTTGACACATCTATTGTACCCGATCTTAATAACCGAGCAACTATTAGAATTATTTAATAGCGGGTTAAATTTAGGTTATCTTCATCAATTAAAGCTAAATATTTGATGAGAATGCCAAAATACTCTAGGAGTGCTTTCGGCGGCGATTATGAGAAAAATTGTTGCCAACGAGTGCCAATCGTAGTTATTTTTTAATCTTTTTGCTGGCGAATTATGTTGACGAAATCTGCAAGCCTTGGTATCCTCCCCCGCCGATACACCATGCATTGTGTATTGCATCCTAGTTTCGATGGTGGCTCCATGTTGAGCCTGGTTTTCTGGAGGTTCCATGGTGAAACGGACACTGCGCTCGGTGTTGTTTGGGGTTATCGGGGTCGCGGTGTTGCTGGGGTTTGCTCAATCGGCACAGGCCGAAGGCAAGCCAACATTGTATCTACCAACGCCACCAGGCCAAACGTGGGAAGTAATTCAAGGCTATAACTGCGGGACACACGACGGTTGGGGCCGACTCTCGTTCGATTTGGTCAATACCGAAGGGCCAACGACTGGTGCACCAATCTATGCCGCAGCCGATGGTACAATCTTTTTCTGGACAGGTCGCTCTGGTTCGCTGATTCTCTCTCACGGTGATGGCTACTACACGATGTATTCACACTTATCATCGTGGATCGAAGCTCCGGTTGGCACTTCGATCAAACGTGGTCAATATATCGGCAACGCAGGCGCGACTAATCCCACACCCACAGTTCCCCACTTACACTTTACCTTTTTCCGTGGCGATGGCCCATATGCCTACAATCGCCAACCAGTGGCTTTAGCCTTCGCTGAAGGCCACGATTTTCCGGATACTGGCAAATGTAATCAATATGCTGGCACGCAATTAGTTGCGAATGGCGAAGCTGATAACATTGCTCCAACCCTCGAATGGGCTGGCCCAGCCGAACGCACCTGGGTCAACAGTGGGCGGCTCGATTGGCAATTAGCCGATAATCAAAGCATCCTTGGCTTTAGCCAAAATTGGGATGCCCCCGCTGCCACTGAAAAACCGCAATTTGCCGCCAACACAGGCTACCTTGAGTTGATCGCAGGTCAACACACCGCCTATGTGACGGTGTGGGATGCCGCTAGCAATCAAGCAAGCTTCCAACGGGAAATCTGGTTTGATCCAACTGCGCCCAGTTTGCCAACCACGACCGTGACCGAAAGCCTCAAACTCAACGGCAGCCAAGCCAGTTTGGTGCTCAATTGGCAAGCGGCCAGCGATGCCGATTCGGGAATCAAAGGCTATCAAGTCTATTTTGGCACTGATCCGTTGGGCACAAGCGAATGGTTTGTGGCGGAGCAACAAGTTGATGTTGGCTTACGCGAACCAGGCTTCTACTACTTCCGTATTCGCAGCGAAGATAATGCCCATAATTTCAGCGAATGGACAACCCTGCAAACGGTGCAAATTAATTAAGTCAAGCGATTAATTTTCTGTATTGAATACCATATCAGCCATCGCCACAAAAGTGCTAGCAGAGTGTCATTGCCAAGCGTGCTGATGACCTTTATACTCAGTTTATCCCCGTCTAGCCTTTGGGAGGATCGCTGATATGGTGTTCTTTGGGATCGTCTTGCTGATCGCGGCTGTTATCTGCTTCTTTTTCGCTCGCAGTCAATCCAATAAATTGGCCGATCTGAATGCTACCGACACCTATACAACCCAAATGTTGCATGATTTGCACAAAAAAGTTGTGGAAACGCTCGGGGCCGAGGCGCTGGCCGAACCCTGCGAAATTGAAGGCCAAGTTAGCTGCGATAATCCATTGGTCGCCCCGATTTCTGGTCAAACCTGTATTGCCTACCGTTTTTCGTTAACTCGCGAATATAGCGAAGTTGTGCATGACACCGATAGCGAAGGTCGCAAACGTACCCGTACCCAAACTGGCAGTGAAACGATTAAATCTGAGGAAGAGTGCGCCTATTTCTGGATCAACGATAATTTTGGTAAGGTCTGGGTTGACCCAACTGATGCCGAGATTGAGTATGAGGCGGGCCAAAATATTCTGCTGCCTTCGCCAGATAAGGCTTCAATTTTGCATTTTGGCGATTTTGAATTTGCCGCCCCAGCCTCAAACAAGGGTGCTCGCCGCACCACTGGCTATCGGGCGCAAGAAGAGCTTTTTACCGACGATGGGCGAGCCTACATTCTTGGTTGTGTGACTGATGACGAGGGTGAGCCAACCATCGCCTACCATGAAAAGAAGCTTGATCGCATGCTGGTTAGCCGCAAAACTGAACGCGAATTGGCTAACAGCGCGGCTGGTTGGTCACGCAATCTCTATTATGGCGCTGCTGGCTCAGCCGTAGCTGGTATCATCTTCACGATTTGGGGTTTGTTGTAATAACCCTATTTTAAGCTTCCATACACCCGTAAAATCGGATCGATTGCGCTGAGGTGGCTCAAAGCCCAAGCCAAACTGGCAGCCTGAACTGCCTCAGCCAACCAACGACTGCCTCGTGGCCAACGCCAGGCCTGCCCGCGCAACCACTCCAACCAATACGCGCCAAGCACCAACAACAAGGGCACAATCGGTAGATAAAAACGATCTTTGTTCCAGGTTAGGGCAATAATTGGAATATAGCTTAAACTCAGCCATGCCAACAAACTCAAACGCGGGTCAGCCCGTTTCAATACCGCTAAGCCCAATCCCAAAAGCATCAATAAGCCAAATGGCCAAATAAAGATTGTGTGCAAGGTAAAGCTAAAAAATTGGCTTAAATTAGCTTGCCAATGACGAAATAGGCCATATGGATCAAACGCCACAATATCGTATAAGCCTGTATCGCTGGGCGCGGTGGCAATCGCTTCGGGGCTATCGGCAGCTACTACCGCATCAACCCGATTGTAGGCAGCTTGCCAGATGTTTTCATATTGTTGTGAGAAAAATGGTCGCCCTGTATCGCGAATATCGAGCACCCACTGCGGCGATGACCCAAGCAAAAATCCGGCTAAAAGCAAACTTGGAGCAAACCAACCTGCCAAACGTTGCGGCCAACGCGGCGGGGCAGGCAGGCGTTGCAGCCATAACCATGGCAAAACCAGCACCACAATCACTATCGATTGAAAACGGAATAAATAAGCCAACCCCAAGCACAACCCAGCCAGTGCGACGCGGCGGCGGGTCAGTTCTGGTTGCCAAACTAGGATCAATAACGCAGCTAAATAGGCTGGCAATTGGACACTATCGCTGCTGGCCACCACGCCAAAAGCCAGTAATAGCGGGGTTGCTAAGGCCAAAATCAAGGCGACAATTGCCCCACGCAAGGCCAAGATCCGATAGGCCAATAAGCCCGTGAGCAGCAAGCTCAAGAGCATGCTGATAAATCCAGCGGTTTGCCCAATCGCTAGTTGATCGCCGTTCCACAACAAACCAAGCCATAAGATTAGCGGAAATCCCAATGGATAGAAGGGATGCGCCCGAAACACCGATTCGGCAGAACTACCATGGTTGGCGTGCCAGCCAAAATCTGGCCCCTCAACCGCCCACCACTGGCGCGAGAGCAGCATCACAATTGCCGCAATGCCAATTAAACTGAGTACTGGCAAGGCTTGCCACCAGCCTTGCCATGGCCAGCGCAATAGTGCAAACCCCGCCAAGGGCAAAATCAACAAACTAGGGGCAAAGCGTAATGGCGACCAAACGCTTTGATCGTTGGCAAGCCAGCTCAGGCCGCCGAGCATTAGGCTTAACCCAATAGCCGATAGTGCAAACCAAAGCCAATCACGCCGTTGCTGTGGCCTGATTAATGCCGCTAAACTCACCACCAGCGCGGTAATCCAGGCAAATGGTAATAACGAAATGCTGCCAGTAGGCGACCAACTGAGGTTTTGCAAGACTACGCCTAGTTGGCGTTGATCGCTGCCTTCAAGCACTTGCAGCTCGCTATTGAGCGTAAGTTGCTGGTCGCTAGCCCAACGCAGCCAATTCAGCGAGATATTGGGCCGCCAAAAAATTTGATAATAGCGCGGCGCATTACTAATCGGTAGCTCAAGCACCCGATGTCCAGCATTATTGAGCTGAACAACCGTGGTTGTTACGGGAGAAACTAAACTCAAGCCTAGCATATAACTACGATGAGTTGCTGGTGAGCCAATAATTCCATGGCCATTCGTCCAACGATAGGCTCCCAATTCTGAGCGTTCTTTGGTTTGAAAGCCCTCCACCAGCCATGGTGAATCGTATTTGCCACCAATTGTGACCTGCGCAGGGCTACGTTGCAGTACCCAAATTAAGGTTATGGCTAAACAAAGAGCTAAAATAGCTATAAAACTGCTTATTTGAATAATTCTACGTTGCACAATCAATCCAATCCTCATCACACAAATCACATCCGTGCTTATCCTAGCACATCTGTTGCGCGACGAGGATTGGATTGGTCAGTTTTGGATTAATTGCTAATTAAGATTTAGCCAATGCTAATCCATTGGCTGCGCAAGCGTTGAATAATTTGGCTTTCATAGCCAAGCAACTCGTTGGTAATTGCAGTCATGATGTTCGTTTCAGGCTTAATTGTGGCCTGTTGGGGAGCAATCGTGCTCAGAAACTCGATTCGCTGGGCGGTTGGCGGATGTGAAGCATCAAGCAATGAGCCTTCTAAACGAGCTACGCGCCGCAAGCGTTCGCGCTCATGATCAGGAATCGTCGTAATATGCTCTGCCAAATATTGCAAAATATGTGGTTTGGCAGGGCTAAGCACGGCCCGCTGAATTGCCAAATGACATGAATCGTCAAGGTGAATCCGATCCAGCAAATCGATTGCGGCGGCACTGCCACCTAATTCAGCTGCCTTATAATCGGCCAAATATTCAGCTCGTTGGCTTTCGCGGCCAGCCAATAGCACCATGAGCCGCATCCAACCCAGTAGAAGCCAACAAAAGCCCCGTAGCAACAGATTAAACGGTAACAACAAAAAGCCTTTCAATCCTAGCTCAGGCTGTACCAGCTCGACTGGATAGATCGTTTGAACCCATGTCGCTAATGCGTTAATTGCCGAATGAATTAAGAACGAGCGATTAATATCATTGTTGATGCTATGGTCAATTTCATGGGCGATTAGGGCAACCCGTTCTTGGTTGCTCAAAGCTAACCACAAGGGCAGCCCAAGGCCCAGTACTGGCGTTCGATGCCAACCCAAACTGCTGAACGAGGCATTAAACCGTTCATCAACCACCACAACTTCAATCGGTTTTGCACCAAGCTGAGTGGTCATTTGGTTGAGCAAGTTAAACAACGTTGGCGCTTCTTTTGGTGTTAGAATTAATTCATCTTTGGAAAATTTGGCCAACCTTGGACGCAAGAGCCACACCATACCCAGCAGCACGACCCCAAAAACTACCGCAAAGGGATTGGGCCAGCCATCAAAAATTAAGAGCACGCCTAAAACGAGGATGAGCAGCGTAAATCCATGAATGAGTCCAGCCATCAACCCAACCACGACTTTGCCGAACGTCCAACGCGGTTTAAGATCATTCAGCGATTGCATCTGACGTAACATCTGGTTACCCAAACGCCGACTCACATTGGTATAGATCTTGTCGAACATGCCATAGGTTTCAGGCAGCGAACGTGGCTTGATATTCCAGCCACATTCACACCATGGCAAATAGGCTGGGTTGAACGCAAGCTGGCGTTGGCATTGGGGACATTGCTGTTGCATAAACTCTCTCATCAAACAATATGGTTCGTGTAGTTGGGAATAGGGCTAGTTTAATCGAGGCCCAGGCTCGGTGCATCCTGCTTTGGGCCTAGATTTCACGCTCAAAGCAGCCCCCTCGACTAATTGGCGAGCAGAGGGGGCGAGGCATTGCTTATTTACTGTGGTTAATATAATTCAGCAAATTTGGTTTGTAAATACTTAACGTAAGGCGCTGCATCCATTGACCGGCCCGTTGCTCGGGTAATCAACTCGTTAGGCAAGAATTTACTGCCATGCTGATGGATATGTTCACGCATCCAACCAAGCAGTGTGCCAAATTCACCACGGCGCATTTCATCCCAAATCTCAGGATGTTGGGCGATTGCCGTATCAAATAGTTGAACCGACAGCACATTGCCAATAGTGTAGGTGGGGAAGTAGCCAAACATCATGCCCGACCAGTGAATATCTTGGAGTACACCCTCAGCATCGTTGGCTGGGGTGATGCCAAGGTAGGCTTGCATCTTGGCGTTCCAAGCTTCGGGCAAATCGGCAACCTTGAGCGTGCCTTCAACCAAGGCAATTTCTAGCTCCATACGCAGCAAAATATGCAAATTGTAGGTTAATTCATCAGCTTCGACGCGAATCAATGAGGGCTTAACCGCATTAACGGCCCGATAGAAGCGCTCCAGATCGACATTGGCTAATGGCTCAGGGAAGGTCGCCTGCAAATCGCTGTAGAAAAACTCCCAGAATGGTCGCGAACGCCCAACAATATTTTCCCACATACGCGATTGCGATTCGTGGACACCCAACGAGGTACCGCGACCAAGCGGCGTGCGATCAAGTTCGGGCTTGATATTTTGTTCGTACAAGGCATGCCCGGTTTCATGCAATGTGCCAAAAAGCGCTGGTGAAAGCCAATTGGGATTAAAACGCGTGGTGATCCGTACGTCGTTGCGCCCAAAGTTGCTACAAAATGGATGGGTGCTGCGATCTTGCCGACCGCGATTCCAATCGTAGCCATAACGCACGGTCACTTTTTTGCCAAATTGTTCTTGGAGCGCTTCGGGATAATTGCCATGCAACGGGGCATCGCGGCCATCGTCGCCCATCGCGGCAATTTTGAGCACCAATGGCACAGTGCCGGCCTTCAATTCATCGAACAAGCCAAGCGCTTGCTTGGTTGTCAAACCACGCTCGTAGCTATTGAGCAAGGCATCGTAGGGATGTTCATCGTAGCCCAGAAATTGGGTTTGTTCGCGCACCATCTCAACAATCGTTTCAAGATGCGGCTGAAACTGGCTGAAATCGGCGTTGGCACGGGCATCTTCCCAAACTTTGCCCGCTAATGCCCGTACCCGCGATTGTTTGGCGACAAATTCGGCAGGCAATTTGCTCGAACGTTCGTAATTGTAGCGGGTATGACTGATCAAACGAGCATCATCAGAGTCGGGCGATAAATCAGCAACATCAACCGCATCAAGCAAGCTGAGGGTTTTCTCGCCAGTGAATAGCTCATGCGAAATTCGACTGATGGTAGCTAATTGCTCAGCACGCGTGCTGGCCCCACCACGCGGCATTTGAGTGCGCTGATCCCAGGCAAGCAATCCTGCGGTGTGATTAAGATCGCGGATAGTTGCGAGATGGTCGCGAAGTTGCTCAAGAGCTTGGCTCATAAATGCTTAAATCCTTTTCGTTAAAGCCGCATAAACCAGATGTAGCTTAAGTGGCTGATTATTCCCAGAGTATTTTAGCATATGTTGATATGATCATACGAGCTTTTTTAAAGATTAAGCCATCACCTTCTGCTCAAACGGGCCATTTGGTTTCAGCCCTCATTCTTCATGCGTGTCTATGCTATCATACCAAGAACATACATTAAATTTTACGAGATACTCACCGATAGTTGGAGGTAGTTCGATGACCTTCGAACGTGCTGCGGGGATTCTTCTGCACCCCACGTCGTTGCATGGTCGCTATGGAATTGGCGATCTTGGCAGCGAGGCTTACCAATTTGTGGATTGGCTACAAGCTGCTGGCGCACGGCTATGGCAAATTTTGCCACTCGGCCCAACTGGCTATGGCGATTCGCCCTATCAATGTTTTTCGGCGTTTGCTGGCAACCATATGCTGATCAGCCCCGATTATTTGGCTCGGATCAATTTGCTAGCCGAATGGGACTTGGAACAACTCACCCATTTGCCAGCCGAAGCTGTCGATTTTGGCGCGGTAATTCCGGCCAAATTGCAGCTTTTGCGCACCGCCTTTGAAAATTTCAAGGCTCAAGCCGATGATCGTGGTTTTCGCGCGTTTTGTGTTGCCGAACAAGCGTGGCTCGACGATTATGCCTTGTTTATGGCTTGTAAAGCAGCTCATGGCGGCGCTTCTTGGACGACATGGGATCAGGCAATTGCTTTGCATGAACCAGCGGCAATCAGCGAATGGGGCAACAAATTAGCTGATGATGTGCAGTTTCATAAGTTTTTGCAGTGGGCCTTTTTCAGCCAATGGGATGCCTTGAAGCACTATGCCAACGAGCGCGATATCAAAATTGTTGGCGATATTCCAATTTTTGTAGCTCACGATAGCGCCGATGTTTGGGCTAATCGCAGCCTGTTTTTGCTGCATCCCGATGGCAATCCGGTTGATATTGCGGGTGTGCCACCAGATTATTTTTCGGCGACCGGCCAGCGCTGGGGCAACCCACTCTATCGTTGGGATGTGATGGCCCAAGATGGCTATCAATGGTGGCAACAGCGAATTAGTGCCAGTTTGCGCACCGTCGATATCGTGCGGGTTGATCACTTCCGTGGCTTTGCCGGCTATTGGGCTGTGCCAGCAAGCGAAGAAACCGCTGTTAATGGCGAGTGGCGACGTGGCCCAGGCGCAGATTTCTTCCAAGCAATTAGCCATGCTTTTGGCAGTTTGCCGTTGATTGCCGAAGATTTAGGCATGATCACGCCTGATGTGTATCAATTGCGCGACCAATTTGCCTTGCCTGGCATGCGGATTTTGCAATTTGCCTTCACATCGGGAGCCTTCCAATCGAACTTCTTGCCCCATACCTATGTGCAAAATACGGTTGCCTACACTGGCTCGCACGATAACGATACCTCGCGCGGCTGGTACACGAGTGCTGGGCCAGAAGAACAGCATCGTGCTCGTACCTATTTGTATTGTGGCGAAGACGCGATTGTGTGGACGATGATTCGCACCTTGTATGCCTCAGTTGCCGATACGGTGATTATCCCCATGCAAGATGCGCTTGATCTGGGCAGCGAAGCCCGTATGAATCGGCCTGGCTACACTGGTGGTAATTGGGCATGGCGCATCAAGCCCGACCAGCTATCCTATGATTTAGCCCGTTCGCTTTATGGGCTGGCCGAAGTGTATGGGCGCTTGGCTCAGCCAGCGATCAGCAATGAGCTTGATCCCAATGCTCCGCCCTATTTTGACCTACAAGAAACCAGCGAACTATGAGATTTGACCGTTCTTGGATGCCCGCGATCATTGCAATTTTGGGCTTGTTTATGCTGCGCACCCAAGTGTTGGCGATGCCAAACTTGGCGCGAGTGGCAATTATGTTGGTTGGCTGCGGCTTTCTGCTCTGGATTGCTTGGCAAATCTGGCAGAATCGTCAAGGCTCAAGGCTCTTTAGCAGCAGCCCGCAAGTTCAATACTGGCGCGGCCAGCGAATTGAAATGAAACCAACTCAGAGCTATAAAAAGAGCCTTAAGCTTGAGCCACGGACAATCGCGCTCATCGCGCTATATGGCCTTGCTGGATTAACGGGCATTATTGGCACGTTATTGAATCTTGGCCGTTTTGGCTTCTAAAGCGCACTTTGGAGCATGCATGCGCCGCTGTCTTTCATTCTTGCTTGTGGGGTTGTTGGCTGGCTGTAGTCAGCAACCTCAACACTTGCTGCGTCCAAATGGCGTTGCCGTTGCCAGCGATCAACACATTTATGTGACCGATCGTGGCAATTATCGCATCGCTCAACTCGACTCCACTGGCCAAATTGCCGCCAGCATTGGGGTTTTTGGGGTTGGCCCAAGCAATATTCACTCTGGCTGGGATCTTGGGCGCGATAGTTTTGGCCGTTTGTATATCGGCAATTTTATCTATAATGATGAGGCGACGCTGGTGCACGATGGGGTGCGCAGTTTCGAGCCTGATGGTTCGTTTGTGCGCGAATTCGGTGGCAACGATTATGATCCAGCCATGGATGAGCCAACCAACGAACCCTATGGCGTAACTGTCGATAGTGCCGACCGCATTTGGGTGGCAAATTACAAGGCCAATCGGGTGGTGGTCTATCATCGTGATGGCCAGCAATTGGCCGAATTTTTTGGCGAGTTTGGTAATGGCAACGAACAATTTAGCGGCATCAGCGATTTAGTCGTTGATCGTGAGCGTCGCCATGTGTATGTGGTCGATTCGTTCAATGGTCGAATTCAAGAATTTTCGTTGCACGAAGCTGGCGATACGATTTCACTGCAATTTTTGCGGGTCATTGGTCGCTATGGCAGCAACCTTGGTGAATTTTCCTACCCACTTAATATTGCGCTTGATCAAGCGACTGGCGATATTTATGTTGGCGATATGGGCAATCAGCGGATTCAACGCCTAACCCATGATGGTCAGCCAATCGCGGCTTTTGCGCCTGATCTGGCGCGTTGGCAAGTTTTTGGTTTGGCGTTTCACAACAATCATGTTTATGCTGCCGACGCTTATAACAACACGATTTGGCGCTTTAATGCCGATGGTAGCAATCCACAACGCTTGGGGAGCGAGCAATGAAACTGCGTATTCCACTGATTATCAAGGTGTTGTTGCCGCTCCAAGTGATCATTATTGCGACGCTGATCTTTGCTGGCCTGAGTTTTTATCGTGAAACCAACCAGCGTTGGCAACGCGAGATGGATACACGCTTGGCACGAGTCGTTGAATTGATTGCCCGTGAGCTTGATCCAGCCTTGTTGAGTCAAATTGATGCGCCAGCTGATTTGTATACCGAGGCCTATACTACGCTGCAAAAGCAATTGGCCCAAGCCCAAACTGCGGCCAACGTGGGCTTTATTGGCATTTTACGCCGCGATATCAAAACCCATCGTTTGTATTATTGGGTCGATGTTGATAATACTGGCATCAACTATCCCTTCTTCTACGATACGCCTGAGCACTGGGCCGCCTTTGAGGATGGCCAGCGCCATGCCGTGCGCTATGCCGATGAATTTGGCTCGTACTATGGCTTGGTTGCGCCAATTGTGGTTAATGATGCTCAAGGCCAGCCCTATGTGATTGCCATTGTCGAGGCTTCGCTGTCGGTTGAGGCGCGTGATCTGACCCAACAATCGTTGATTAACCAACTGTTGCCATTGATTATTGGTGGCAGTCTGGTGGCGATTGCTTGTGCTTGGCTAGCGACGGTTTTTGTGGTCAATCGGCCACTTCAGCGTTTGAAACATGGTGCGTTGCAACTTGCTGACGGCCATTTGGGTCATACCCTGCCTGATGATCAACGGGTTACCGATGAATTAACCGACCTGACGCGCACTTTTAATCTTATGTCGCAGCGGATTGCCAAGCTTTATACCGAGCAGAGCGAACGCGAACGAATGCTGAGCGAACTGCAAATTGCGCGAAATGTGCAACAAGCGCTGTTGCCGAAACGCCTTCCAAGCGTGGCTGGGCTTGAAGTTGCCGCAATTTGTTTGCCCCAACGCGAGACCTCAGGCGATTTCTATGGCGTAATCGCTCAAGGCAGCAGTACCGTTGATCTGATGATTGGCGATGTTTCGGGCAAGAGCGTGCCTGCCGCCTTAGTAATGGTCGCAACTTACAGCACCCTCCGCGCCTTGGCTGGCACTCAAGCGACTCCAGCGATGATTCTTGATCAAACTAATACTAGTTTAGTGCAAAATATTCCCCGTAGTATGTTTGCGGCGGTGAGCTATGCTCGGATCGATGCCTTGGCTCGCACCTTGGTTTGGGCCAATGCTGGCCAAGTATACCCATTTTTAATTCATAGCAGTCGCAACCAGCCAGAGTTTCCTGAATATTTGACTGGGCGCGGCCAATCATTGCCGCTTGGCATCACACCATTAATTCAATATGAAGATAGCCCAATTCAATGTAATCATGGCGATATGCTGTTGTTTTTCACCGATGGAATTGTCGAAGCCATGAATAGCAGCGACGAAATGTATGGCTTCGAGCGTTTAGAAGATTTGGTGCGCTCATTGCCAGCCGATATTCATGCTCAAGCCTTGCTCGATGCTGTGCTCAACGACGTGCAAGACTTTGCCAACCATACCGAGCAACACGACGATATTACGATGCTGGCCGTGAAGTTTGTGTAGCGTGGGGATTAGTTGGCAGGGATTAGAACTCGAGTTATTGGTCCTCAAAACACTTGAGTTAATGGTGTAGCTACAATTTAACCCAGAGACGCAGAGTTCTATTTTATTTGTGAGAGCAAGGATGAACTAGCGCTTTGGCAATGTGTCATCCTTCATCCCTCATAATTCATAATGCACAACTCTGCGCTTCTGGATTAAAAAGCTGCTAATCTCGCCACCATTCAGTTAAATGTTCGGGCTGGCTTGGCTCGACTGGCTGACCAAGTTGCGGCGTGAGAATGCTGATCGGGCTGGCGTGGGCAGCCTTCAGCAAACGCTCGATTGGCTCATCCCAAGCATGCAACGAAAGGCAATATGCGCCCCAATGTACCGGCAACATCGTGCGAGCTTGCAACATTTCAGCCGCTTGCAACGCCTCTTCCGGCTGCATATGCACACCAGGCCAAGCAATATCATATTGGGCCATTTCGAGCGTGGCCAGTTCAAACGGGCCATAACGTTGCCCAATATCATTAAATCCGGCGAACATCCCACTATCACAGCCCACATAAATCCGTGAGTTTTGGCTCATCACCACCCACGAAGCCCAAAGTGTGCTATTGCGCTTAAGGCCACGCCCAGAGAAATGTTGGGCTGGCACAGCGGCAATCGTCAAACCAAATTCGGCCAAATGCAATTCTTCCCACCAATCCAGCTCGTGGATGCGGCTGCTGGCGATACCCCAACGTTCAAGATGCTCGCCAACACCCAAGGCGGTGACGAAAGGCATCGAGCCACGGGCTAGCCAGCGAATTGTTTGCTTATCAAGATGATCATAATGGTCGTGCGAAAGCAGCACTAAATCGATTGCTGGCAATTGTTCTAGCGCAATCGGCGCAGTTTGAAAACGCTGTGGCCCAATGCCCTGCACCGGCGATAAATGCTTAGCCCACACCGGATCAGTTAATAGCGTGATGCCCGCAAATTCGATTAATAACGTTGAATGGCCAAGCCATGTAACGCGTAACCCCGAGGCTGGCGGTGTTTGGTGAAAACGTTGACCAGGCCAAGCACTCGGCAAGGGCTTGGTTGGCCGCCGTTGTTCCTTGCCAAAAAACTGGCGGCGCAAGGTCGAAACCATTGAATTGGCTTGAAGCATAGCCGTTGGATACAAATTTTGAAATTGGTTATTGCGATAGTAGGGCGATGCAAGAATGCGTTGTTGGCGGCTGCGCATGGGCGTTCCTCACACAGAAAAATCGTTGCTGCAATGAGCATAGCACGTTGTTCGCGTGAGAATCCAGCAGAATGATGAATAAGCTGTGATCAACCATTAACGCTTAGCCTTTGGGGTACAATAAAGCTAGATTTGTGTTGCGAGGATGCTTGATTATGCCTATTTTTGAACCGATCGGCCTAGCCTATATTGAGCTAGCATTTCGAATTAGCCAACATATCGATGGCTACGTTGATGCCTATTGTGGCCCAAATTATCTACGCGACCAAGTGTTGGATAGCGCTGCTTGGCCAACCAACCAGTTGGTGCAGGCCGCTGAACAACTGCTAGAGCAGATTGAAGCCAGTGATTTGCCAATTCGCCGTCGCACCTATTTGCGCAAACAGGTGACTGGTATGGCCACCACCTGTCGCCAGTTGGCTGGCGAACGTTTTGATTATCGCGAGGAAGTGCGGCGTTGCTTCGATATCGAGCCAGCAATGATCGACGAAGCCGTGTTCGATGAGGCAATCGACGAACTTGATAGTTTATTGCCAGGCCAAGGTGACGTACTCGAACGCACTCAAATCTGGCGACGACAATTTGAAATCAACGGCGAACAGGCCCAACCCTTGTTGCAGTTGATCGAAACTGAATTACGCAGCCGCACGTTGGCGTTATATCCCTTGCCTGCTAGCGAAAAAGTCGATTTTCGCTT
The DNA here is from genome assembly GCF_003512625.1 of Herpetosiphon sp. Classification (NCBI taxonomy): domain Bacteria; kingdom Bacillati; phylum Chloroflexota; class Chloroflexia; order Herpetosiphonales; family Herpetosiphonaceae; genus Herpetosiphon; species Herpetosiphon sp. Next base: position 29,549 of record NZ_DOPT01000091.1, read on the forward strand.
GGTCAACAATCAGCCTTGGAGCGGCTATAACTGGTATTACGGCAATTATCATTCAGCGGTCGATATCAACACCGATTTGCCAATTGCCCTCAATAGTCTGACAAACTTAGTTGCCCACGAAGCCTATCCAGGCCATCACACCGAGCATTGCATCAAAGAACGTGATTTATATGCTGGTCGGGGCTGGGCAGAGCATTCGATCTTTTTGCTGAATACGCCTGAATGTGTGATGGCTGAAGGTATCGCCAATAGCGCGGTGGGCATATTGTTCAGCCCTAAAGAGTTGGTCGAGTGGCAAGCTCAAACCCTCTATCCCAAGGTTGGCATCACTGGCGACCCAGCCCAAGAACTACGAATTAACACGGCACTCAAGGCCTTGGCGGGGGTGGCTGGCAATGCCGCGTTGCTATTACATGCTGAAGGTCGGCCTGCTGATGAGATTGTTGATTACTTGGTGCGCTATGGCTTAACCAGCGAAGAACGAGCACAGCAACGCTTGCGCTTTATTAGCTCACCATTGTGGCGAGCCTATATTTTCAGCTATTTCTATGGCGAACAATTGATTAGTCGTTGGTTTGAGCGCGGCGATAAAATTGAGCGCTTTGGCACATTATTGAGCGAGCAAATCTACCCATCACTGCTTGAGCAATGGGTGATCGAGCAAGCCAACCAATGTTATAAAGGCTAAGAGTAATGACCTCACCCCAACCCCTCTCCCACGGCGGCGGGCGAGGGGCGTTTGGTTTGGTGCTTCCCCTTGATCGCTCGGTGGGAGAAGCAGGGCATGCCACCTCGCTTGATTTGATCAAGTTTCCCCCTCTCCCGCTCGGCGGGAGAGGGGTTGGGGGTGAGGGAGCTTAAAACCTACTCTTGTAAGGAGGAGGATAGGGGGTGAGGGCATCAGCCAAGCTGCTGCTTGAGCCACTTGACCACCACTTGCAAACTATCCAAATTAATTTCGTGGCCCATGGCAAATTCATGGTATTCCAGTTGCACAGGCAGGGTTTGCAGAAAATCGCGAATCGCCCGCCCATATTGAATTGGAATAACCTCATCGTATACGCCATGAACCGCCACAATTGGCTTGTTGGCGATGTGTTCGCGGTCGGTTTGCGGGCCAACTTCGGGCATCCAACGGCCACTCATCAAAATTGTGCCAGCAATCAATTCGGGCTTGGTCAGGGTTGCACCTAAACTCATAATTGCGCCTTGCGAAAAACCGCCCAAATAAATTTGTTTAGGATCGCAATCGTAGGCGCTGCATGCTTCACCCAAAAAGCGCTGCACCGTCTCCCAGCTTTGTTGGGCTTGATTGGTATCAATATTAAAACCCTTGGCATGCCAATGAATATCGAACCACGAAAAGCCGCCAAATTGATAGCGATGGGGTGCGCGAGCCGAAACGACACACAAACGTGGGTCGAGATATTGAGCCAAAGGCAACAGATCATGCTCGTTGGCTCCCACGCCATGCAACATGACCAACAAGGGCGCTTTAGCCTCGGCACTGGTTTGGCGTGGTTTAACGACTTCGTGGGTTAATGAAATTTGACTCATGGATGTAGGATGCTCCTTAGGCCCAGCGACGACCGCCATCAACAAAGATGGTTTCGCCGGTAAAATAGGGCGATTCGACGATAAAACGCACAGCTTTGGCGATATCTTCGGGCACGCCCAGCCGTTTCAAGGGAATTTTGTTTAATGAATTGTGGTCTTCTTGCCAACCATCAGGCAAAAGTGCTACGCCTGGCCCAACTGCCCCAACCCGAATAGTAGGAGCCAAAGCTAATGCTAAACCACGGGTCATCATGATTAATGCAGCTTTGGTCATGCCATAAGGCACAAAACTAGGCCATGGCACTTCGCCACCAACATCAACAATATTCACAATCACCCCATGGTCAGGCATGAGTTTGGCGGCAGCCTGAGCACAAAAAAACGGGGCACGTTGATTGAGCGCAACCAAATCGTCCCAGGTTTGCTGGCTCACGCTACCAATCGGTGTGCGCGGAAAATCGGCAGCACTATTGACCAAAACTGCCAATTTGCCACAACGTTCGCCAATTATTTGAAACATTGTCTCAATTGCAGCCACATCGCGCAGATCGGCGCTATAAGCCCATGCCTCACGCCCAAGTGCCTGAATCTCGCTACAGGTTTGTTCGGCCTCAGCCTGAGCCGCATTGTAGTGAATAATTAAATTGTAGCCAGCGCGGGCTAATTCCAGCGCAATTGATTTGCCCAAGCGCCGAGCGCCGCCCGTGACGATGGCCCAGCCATGATTCATAATTCACCCTCTGCTTGCTTCTGAAAAATTAACAAAAATTGATGCACCTGATTGGCAACAAAACTATAGGGATAACCAAATGGATAGAGCATTGCACTTTGATCGTACCAGATGCGATAGCCGCGATAGCGCAGCTGCGATAATTGATACAACGCTGACACGATATCGGCATGGAGCATGTTATGATGCTCTGGGGTTGGTTGCAGATCTTTGACAAACAACACCAAATGGCCGCCAACCCGCAACGATTGCAAGGTTTGCGCCACAATTGAAGTCAATTCACGCAGAAAGGTTGGATAATCGACATTGCCAAGATCGGCGGGATCATCGGTGAAGGGCGTGGCTGCGCCGTTACCCTGTTTGCGACGCTGACCAGTGCGTGCTCGACTGAGCATTGAACTATAGGGTGGGTCGGTCAACACCAAATCAAAGCGTTGTTGCTGGATGCTTGGGCTGTTGAGTACTTCACGGGCATCGCCTTGCAAAACTGGCAAACGAGCCAAATTCAGTGCATCAGCCGCCTGTCCATACAAATCGATATAGTGCGGCGATAATTCGATGCCGATTGCTTGGCGTTGGGTTTGGGCACAAGCCAGCAGCGTGCCGCCAACCCCAGCAAATGGGTCGAGCACCCAACCGTTGGGCTTGGTAAAAAAACGAATAATTTCGCTAAGCAAGGCTGGTGGTTTAGGCGATGGATGGGCTTTGCGAATATGATGGGCAGCCGAAGCAGGGCCACGGGTTGGGTAAGCGCTGGCTAAAATTGGGGCTGACCAAGCCGCCCATTCTTCAGCAGTTAAATCGTTGAGTGGCGTTGGTGGCGTGCCAGTTAGCGCAATCGAACGCGTTGCATAAAGCCACTCGCGCCCCGATAAATCGTTTAACTGGTTGCGACGGTGGGGCTGTTGCGCTTCTGAATCGCTCATAACGGCTCCTTCTTTCGCGGACACACTGGTTGCGCTATTGTAGCATTGAACCAATATCTTGATATGCTTGATGGGATAAACTGTGCAGTCGATTAGCCTGCCCTCACCCCCTCACCCCCAACCCCTCTCCCGCACGTGAGGCGAGGGGGGAAGCAGCCTAGCATGATAGATGGAATGCCCCTCGCCCGCCGCCGTGGGCGAGGGGTTGGGGGTGAGGGAGCTTAAAATCCAAACCGCCATAAATTGAGAAAAATCATTTTTAAGGAGTACTATAGATGAGTGATCAATCACCACGGGCAGCGTATGCTAATCAGGTACAAATTAGCGGCAGCCCTTACGATTTTACAATCGATTTTGCTTGTGTCGAAGATGTTCGCAATAATACTGCCAGTGTTCAACCAGTCGCACGAATCATGATGAGCCCGCAACATACCAAAGTGTTGGCGTTGATGTTGCTCAAACATGTGGCAGCCTATGAGCATGCCATTGGCGTAATTGAATTACCAAGTGCCTTGCTAAATGATATGAAGCTTGGTAACTTAGAACACTTTATTAGTCAAGTAAATTTAAACGAATAATTTAACAATACGTTTGAGGAGCATGTTCATGTCACCCCCATCGCGGCTGCTTTCGCCCTTGCCAGTCACTCGTCGGCGTTGGTATCATCGTTTACCGTTGGGTTGGACGATTGTGCTGGGCTTTGTGATTGTGGCCTTGTGTTATCCGATCATCTATTTTGGGCGCACCGCCGTCCCGTTGATTTATATTGATCAGGCTGATCAGGCCATGCTCAAGGGCAAGTGGGATACCGCCCGTGAAGCCTATAACACGGCGATGGATTGGAGTATGAATTACGAGGAGCCATTCGATCTGCGCTGGAGTTTAGCGCTTCGAGCCAACGCGATTCAGGCCGCTGTTGATGATTTTGGCATGGTGATTACGGCGCACCCTGAGCGCTATATGGCCTATTGCTATCGCGCCGAAGCCTATATGGAGTTAGAGCAACATCCTGCGGCGCTGGCCGATTATCAAGCCTGTTTGGAGCGTGAGCCTAGCCCAATTTGGCAAGCAACCGCCCGTAATATGGTCGATTATTTGCAAAAGAAGTAGTGGAATCAACCAATGCAAGCACTATTGATCATTGGTCATGGGAGTTTATTCGCTGGTTCGGGGGCAACCATGCTGCGTTTGGCTGCACGGCTGCGCGAGCGCGGCGTTGCCCAATTGGCTGGGGCGGGTTTTCTCAATTATAGCCAGCCTGATCTGACCCAAGCAACCGCCCGTTTAGTCGCGCAAGGCGCAACTGCAATTAGGGTCTTGCCCTATTTTTTGATCGATGGCTATTTTGTCCAAGTGAGTTTACGCCAACAGGTTGCGCAAATGGCCGCCAATTATCCTAATGTAGCTTTTTCGATGGCCCCAGCGTTTGGCGAACACCCCGCCTTGGCCCAACTCGTGCAAAAACGCGCTAATCAGGCTTGGCCTGATTTAGATTATGCGCAAGCTGGCTTGTTGGTAATGGTGCATGGCAGTCCACGCCCAGCCTCAAATGCACCGATTGAAGCCGTTGCTGAACGGGTACGCCAAGCAACACCTTGGGCCGCAGTCCAGGTCTGTTTTATGGATTTGAACGAGCCAAGCATCGCGGAAGCCCTTGATAGGCTGGTTGCCCAAGGTTTGAAGCAGCTTGTGGCCGTGCCCTATTTTATTCAATTTGGCAGTCATGTGCGTGAAGATTTGCCCGAAATTATTCAAGCAGGCCGTGATCGTCATGCTCATACCACAATTGTGTTGGCAAAACATCTCGATTATGACGAATTATTGATCGATGTACTAACCGATCGGGTTGCCGAACACCGACCTGTTATCACTAATGGATGAGGCAATAGATGAGTCGTTTTCCAAATAGCCAAGTGCATCGCTGGGATTTAACGCCCGAGCAAGCGATCGATCTGCAACTCCAACTACGCGATCAGGTGCGTTTAGTCGATGATTTTGCCCAGCCACTTCAAACGGTGGCTGGGGTTGATGCTGCCTTTGAAGACGATGGCGCAACCACCCGTGCCGCAATCGTGATCTTGAATTTTCCAGCACTTCAACCAGTCGAAAAAACCTTAGTTCGTCGTCCAACCAACTTCCCCTATATTCCTGGCTTGCTGTCATTTCGCGAAATTCCGGCAGTGTTGGCAGCCTTGGAGCAATTGCAACAGCTGCCCGATGTGTTGTTGTGTGATGGGATGGGCATTATGCATCCCCGTCGTTTTGGCATTGCCGCTCATTTGGGTGTTTTGACCGATTTACCAACAATTGGCGTGGGCAAAAGTTATTTATGCGGAACCCACGAACCAGTGCCCAATCAGCAAGGTGCGTGGGTTCCCGTCTATGATGCTGGCGAACAGATTGGGGCGGTTGTGCGAACGCGGGTTGGCACAAATCCGCTCTACATTTCGCCTGGCCATCGCGTAAGCATTAGCACTGCTGTCGATTTAGTGTTGGGTTGCACAACCAAATATCGATTGCCTGAAACTACCCGCCACGCCGACCAACTTTCCAAAGATAAAGCCAATAATGGTGGCATTCAACTCTGAGTAGAAGCAATCACACAACTGCTTGCACCTCGACTGCTATTCCATTTAAGGCAGCATTGCCACTTAATGGATCGATCGCTTGATCATCGGTTAAATCGTTGATGCTGCTGCCAGCATGGGCTTGGGCGATTTGAATTTTGGTATCAGAATAGCGATGACCCCAGCCATGCGGCAAGCTGACCACCCCAGGCATCATTAACTCACTGACTTCAAGCGCCACCTCGATTGTGCCAACTCGTGAACTGATGCTGACCTGCTGGCCATGGCTCAGTTGGCGTTGCGCTGCATCGGCTGGGTGCATTTGCAGGGTACAACGATCATCGCCCTTGACTAAACGTTGGCTATTGTGCATCCAAGAATTGTTGCTGCGCAGTTGCCGACGGCTAATCAAGCGTAGTTGCTTGCTTGGTGCTTGTTGCAACAATTCGGCTAGTCGATCCAAATCGTGGGCAATTGCTGGTGGCACAAGCTGAATTTGTTTATCCTCAGTGAAAAGTCGTTCAGGCAGGCGTGGTTGCAATGGCCCAAGGTCAATCCCATGCGGTTGTTGAGCTAATTCGCTGAGTTGAATCGCATATGGCCCTGAACGCAATCCACGCTCAAGCATCGCTTTTGGTGGAAAAATGCGCCCCTCTTTTTCGCTCATGCGCTGGGTTAATTCGCCGAAAATTTGCCAATCGTGGCGAGCAGCTTGATCGATCTCGAATAGCGCGGGGCTGTATTTAGCGGTGTTACGAATCGCCAAATTGTGAAACAGCACATCATAATGATCATGCTCCAAGGGTGAGCTTGGTGGCAAAATCAAGTGGGCATGGCGAGTGGTTTCATTCAAATAGAAGTCGATTGAGAGCATAAATTCAAGCCCAGCCAAAGCTTGGTCAAGTTGTTGACCATTGGGCGTTGAAAGCACCGGATTGCCCGCCGAGGTGATTAATCCTCGAATTTGGCCTTCGCCCGGGGTCAAAATCTCTTCGGCCAAAGCGACTGAAGGCAGCTCGCCAGCGAATTCGGGCAACTGGCGCACACGAGTATGCCACCGCCCAACATTACCTTTACTGCCCAGTGGCAACGTATCGAAGGCTGGCGTGGCAAACATCGAGCCACCCTCGCGATCCAAGTTGCCAGTAATGATATTCAGTACCTGAATTAACCACTGGCTGAGTGTACCAAACTGCTGGATTGAAACCCCAATTCGGCCATAGCAAACAGCGCTACTGGCATGGGCAAAATCATGGGCTAGTTGCAATATTGTATCAGCTGCTACACCCGTTGCCTCAGCGACTGCTGCTGGGCTGAATCGTGCGAACAGCGCTTCAAGCTGATCAAGCCCATTGGTAAAGCCAGCTAGCCGATCAGGATTAGCCCAACCTTCTTTGAGCATCGTATGAATCAGCGCTGCCAATACCAAGCCATCGCTACCAGGCTGAATAAAATAATGTTGATCGGCTAATTGTGCTGTTTCGCTTTGGCGGGGGTCAAACACCACAATTTGGCCGCCGCGCTGCTGAATCGCCTTCAAACGGCGTTTAATATCGGGGGCGCTCATAATGCTCCCATTTGAAACCGCTGGATTCGCCCCAAAAATCAACAAAAACTGAGTTCGATCTAAATCAGGCACAGGCAACATTAATTGATGCCCATACATGTGATACACCACCAACTGATGCGGCAATTGATCGACCGAGCTAGCCGAGAAGCGATTTTTGGTGCGCAAACTGCGGACAAACGCGCCAGCACCTAAAGCTGTGCCAAGATTATGTACCGAAGGATTGCCCTGATAAATCGCGATTGCATCGGGGCCGTAGCGAGCCTGAAGTTGTTTTAATTGGGTAGCAGCATAATCAAAAGCCTCATCCCAACCAATTTGATGCCAGCCATCAGCACGGCGTTGAAGTGGCTGGCGCAAGCGATCAGGGTCGTGGTGAATATCGCCGAGGGCACTACCTTTGGGGCAAATATGCCCACGGCTGAGTGGATCATCCTGATCACCCCGAATCTGCTTGACTGCATTGTCGGCGACCGTAATTGCCAAGCCACACATTGCCTCACAGAGCGGGCAGGTTCGATAATGAATTTGTTCAGTCATCGCTACGCCTCCTTGCGTCACACAATTAGCAGCATTATCGCATAGCAAAATCAGTCGTGCGAGGGATGAGCCATGGCTCAACCTATGCTAGAGTATCAGCAAAGAGCAACCACAGCGATTCCTTGGTGAAAGGCGGAACCCACATGATAAAGATATGGTAAAAGCGCAAAGTTGTTGTTTTGTAGTAAGCTACGCTGTGGTCACGAAATTTAAGGAGATCTATGAGTAATTCTGTCCGTGAACGGATGCATGTCACCGCCAAACCCAAGGAACGTGCCCTATTAGTCGGGGGCGATATCTATAATAATCGCGAAGCTTGGCACATCGACGATTCACTTGATGAATTGGCGTTACTGGCCGATACTGCTGGACTCGAGGTGGTTGGCACGGTTTCGCAAAAGCTTGATCATCCCAATCCCAAAACCTATATCGGGCCAGGTAAAGTGCGCGAAGTTGCTGATTTGCGTTCGGAAACGCCCTACGATGTGGTGATTTTCGATGAGGAGCTTTCGCCTTCGCAAGCCCGCAACCTCGAAGAAGCAATCAAAGTTAAAGTGATCGATCGCACAACCTTGATTTTGGATATTTTTGCCCAACACGCTCGCACCCGTGAAGGGAGTTTGCAGGTGGAGTTGGCGCAATACGATTATTTGCTGCCGCGTTTGCGCCGCGCTTGGACCCACCTTGAGCGCCAATCTGGCGGTGGTGGCGGTGGTTCGGGGGTCGGGGTTGGGTTGCGCGGGCCTGGTGAAACCCAGCTCGAAAGTGACCAACGAATAATTGGCAAACGCATCGCCTTGTTGAAAGAACAATTGGCTGATGTGCATCGTCATCGCGAATTGTATCGCCAAAACCGCCAAGAATCGGGCTTGCCAATTATTTCGGTGGTTGGCTACACCAACGCTGGCAAATCGACCTTGCTCAATCGTTTGGCTCAAGCCGATGTGCTGGCAGCCGATATGCTGTTTGCCACGCTCGACCCAACCACCCGCAAAGTGGCCTTACCTGGTGGTCGCGCAGTTTTGATGACTGATACGGTCGGATTTATTCAACGCTTGCCAACTGCCTTGGTCGCTGCATTCCGCGCTACCTTGGAAGAAATTGCCGAAGCCGATGTGTTATTGCACGTTTTGGATCTGACCCATGCCAATGTTGAAGAGCAATTCAAAACCGTGATTGATACGCTCAGCGAACTCAAAGTGCAGGATAAGCCAATTCTGACCGTGTTCAACAAAATCGACAAGATCGATAGCCCCAGCGATGCCGAAATTGTGCGTATGATCACAGAGTTGGGCTTGCCGATCGATCGTTGGGTGGCGATTTCGGCTCAACAAAACATTGGAATTGATCGCTTACAAACCGCGATTGAACAGATGTTGATGGAGCGTATGGTTAAATTTGAGGTCATGATTCCCTATCGAGCCAACGAGCTGGTAGCGCTTTGGCATGAACGTGGGATGATCGAAAGCGAAGAATTTGGCGCTGAAGGCACAACCTTGCGTGGTGCAGTGCCCCGCCAATTTGCCCATCGCTTCGAGCCATATCGCGTAAAATAAGCCATATCCAAACACTGGGTTAGATTAATTATCAATTTAACCCAGTGTTTTTTATTGATAATTGATGTGTTCCCTCGCCCACAGCAGCGGGCGAGGTTTTTTTTAGTTTAATGGTTCAGCCTTGAGCGATTCAACCATTGCTAGCTTTGCTGCTTTCGTGAGTTATTGTCGCATTCCCCACAACTGTATTTGCCCGCCTTCAATCGCTAGATAAAGCCGATTATCAGGCGAAAGCATGCCTTGTTTGATCCGATACATTGGCATTCCATCGCTGAGTCGATAGACAATCGCTGTATGATCAGGCAAATTAACCGGAATGATCATAAAATCAGCATTGTTAACGATTTGGATAGGAACACTTTTTCGATATGATTGATACCTTATATTATCATAATCAATCGCAAATTGACCTTCAACTGCGCCAAAAGTTCTGACAATACTTAAATCGTTGCGATTAAGCAATGCTGCAATAATTGACTGAGGATTTTCCTCGAAGCTTGCAATAATGGAATTATTATCGCTGCTAAATGATAATTCTCTGACTGGATACGGAAATATCCTAGCTTGAATAAATGATTTAAGCGCTAGATCGTAGATCTGTAATTCGTTATTATTGAAAATAAAGCCAATTTGCTTCCCATCAGCGCTAAAATAGGCATCATTTAAGGTTTTAGTAACGGTAAAGCTACTATGCAGCTGATCGGCTTGGAAAAGTTTTAGCGCAAGTGGCTCATTCATTCCAGTAAATTGCTTTTCGCTGGTTACTATCCAATCGTTTGCACCATGAACAATCGCCATGCCCGAAGCTACATCACCAAAGAATGGCAATCGTTGCTGGCGAATTAATGGTGGATCTTGATTAACCGCCCAAATATTTTCGCCATTGCTGATGCGTTGACCATCGCTACTAAATGTTGGGCGGGTATAGGTGCGATACATCGTATCAATCGGCTGATTTGGAAAAGTTTTGAAAAGGCGTGCTTGATTCACATCGAGCAATTGAAAACCATCACCCGTTGCATAGAGGGTATTGTCGGGGCTGAAATTGCCATACGTGTAAGCTGGAATAACCAACGACGTGACAACTGCTGAATTCAAATCGATCAATTGAATCGAGTGCTGAAAAAACACCGCAGCATAGGTACTATCAGGGCTAAATCGTAGATACAGCGACTGCTCATCAGTATAAATCGTTGTTTGATCGATGACCCGCTCGATGGCTACTCCTAAGCCAACCGCTAAACCTGGTGGCGGCTCAAGCTGGGCGAAAAATGCTTGATTTGGGCTATAAGCACCATAACCACCAGCATGATTTGGAATTGATTGGGTTCCAATGCGTGGTTCACTTGCATCCCATTGGTTCACATCAACCATCTGCTCAGTCTCATCAAGAAACGCGCCTGTTTGGCTTACGTAACGGCGAAGCGTTGCCTTAGCTGGAGCAGGATTAATTAAATCGGGGTTGAGCAATAGGTTAATCGTGGCACTATCAGCACTAATGCTAAGGTTGTAGATCGTTGCCGGAACTTGAGCAACATAGCGTTGCTCTAAACTTGGTAGATCATACACCACAATATTGATCGCCGTTGCAATCGCAATAAATTGATTATTCGGCGCAATCGCAAGATCAATTACGTCACCCAAACCAATTTTTTGTAAGAGACTGAGGTTAGGCAAGCTTGCCAAATTGATCGTTTCGACACGACGTTCTGGTAATAGTACCGGATTGGCATAGGTTGTTTGATCATTCAAATCAAAGGTTAGCGGTGGATCAAGCGTCGTTGGCATAAGGCTTGGCAGTGGCTCGTTGATCAAAATTGGATCGGGCAATGGTTCAATGCTAGCTGTAAAAGGGGTTGGGCTTGGTGCTATGGTTGGCTCAACCGTTGGTGTTGCCAAAACTTGGGCCGCCTCAGTTGGCGTTACTGGCTCGTTGGTTGCTACCAGCGATGGCGTTGCTGAATGCTGGGTTCGTTGGGTTGGGTTTGCTTGGGCTTGAGTTTCAATCGATGCTGTGATTTGGGCCGTAGCTGTCGATTGGCTTTGGCTTGGTTGACAAGCACTCAGCCCAAGCACAATCGTGCCGCAAAGAAATAATCCCACAAGACGCTTAAACATAACTCCTCCTTAGATGCATAGCTCTATCATCTAAGAAGGAGTTGCGACACGACATCATACGGGGCTGATAGTTGGCTCATAATTAACTGAGAACTAATCGGCCTGTTCGCTCAATAAACGCACTTCAGCAGGTTTATTGGCCAGCGCAAACAGCGTATCACCAGCATAGACGACATACAAATATTCGTTATTGCGATAGCTCCAACGGCGTTGGCTTGACAATGGCGCACCAAGGTTGGCTTCTAAAGCTTTTTTGATAAATGGCAATTTGGCATCGAAGCTTGTATTGATGCGGCTATACATGGCACGGTTGATCGTTTCACGTAGCGCGGCATCGGCGGCAGAGGCATTTTGAGCGGCCACAATTGCACTAAGTTGCTTGACTACCGACCAATTGGTTGTGCCAGTGGCGGCAATTGGCGTATACAGCGCATCCAGCGAGAAAAGTTGGGCTGCATAGGCCGCGCCATCGCCAGCTTGCAAGCGGCTGCTGTTACCCAACGGCACTCCAACGAGCTTGCGCGGTGGCCGACTGATAAATTGATAAAAGGCTTGATCCGGTCGGTAATCCACGCCCAACGCGCCATAGGTAAATTGCATCAAGGCATTATAAACATCTTGATCGGTCAGATCATTGGCGCGAAGCACAATATCCCATTGATTGTATGGGCTAATAATTACATCACGGCCATACACCTCGCCAGTATAGCGCACGCCCTTCACGCTAAAATCCATGCCAACCCGAATCGGCGAGCCAAGTTTGTTTTTGAAGGCATATTGATGAAACATCCAATCAGGCCGATATTCACCCTTGGCCAGTTTATAGACTTCGTTGCGCAGTTGTGCGCCAAGGGTATTGGGGCGTGGGCCAGTGCTGGGAAGGCTACTTTCATCAAGCAATTTCAAGGTATATTCAACACTATAGCCCCGTGGATCATCTTTATAGCCAGGTGCAACCGTGCTATGGGCAAAGAAATAGTCACGATTAATGGGAATCGCATAGGTATCACGAAAATAGCGAATTAATTCAACCAAGGCTTTGGTTTGGGCAGTAGTGATCGGCGTACCATCATTTGGTCCCTCAACCTCAACTCCAATCGCGTATACATTGATTTCGCCGCCGCTATAGCCGCGTGCCCAACTGCGTACTCCAGCATGCCAAGCAATATAGGATTTTTCATTGACGTAGTGATAGGTCTTACCATCACGGGCAATCAAATAATTATAACTGGAGCGAACTTCGGGCCGCAAATTCCATTCGAGTGAGCCATAGCCCGCCGTTTCGTGTAAAATCACAAATTCCGGCTTGAAACTCGTGGTGTTACGGGCGGTTTTGTTGGGGGTTTTGTTGAGATACGAGGTATCAAACTGCATACAAGCTCCTTACATGATGCCAATCATTGCATCATTACTACCGCTCCTAATATTCCCGTTGTTAATGTACTACAAAATATAGAAACTAAGGAATTGGTTCAGTGAAGGGCGGGGTACGAATATCGCTGGTATGAGGAAGCGCCAATCGCCACAAAAAAAGGACGTAGCAAGTTTGCTACGTCCTTGATGTTTGGTGAGCCGGGTGGGACTCGAACCCACAACCAGCTGATTAAGAGTCAGATGCTCGACCATTGAGCTACCGGCCCAAACAGCGTCTGCAAGTATACACAGCCGTTGAATTTTTGTCAAATTATTAACATGAGCTCAGCATAATGGCTCCAATGCCGATCACCATGATCCCCTAGCGCACTAACCCAACCCCTCATTAAACAAAGGTTTGGGCAGCCAATGGTAAATGCCCAACATCACCATGGCGAATTAAACAACGCCAACCTTGATCGGTAATACTCATCTCAGTTAAACCACAATGTTGAATATCGGCGTTGATCCAATGGGTATTGGCTGCTCCAAAAATCGCTGCAACTACCGCACTAATCAAATTGCCATGACTCACCAAGAGAATCTGCTCGTCGGCTCGAGCTGGGCCAAAATACTTTTGCCAGAGGTCAGCAAATTGCGCTGCCCCTGCAGCAACAATCGCAGGCTCAAGTTTGGCAAAAAAGGCTTGGGTCGATTGAGGCAAGGCTTCTTCATTGGGAATCGAAGGAATTAATTCGAGCAACAATGGCTCAATTTGCAAGGGAATATTCGGATGCTGTTGCTGAAGCCATTGGGCAGTTTCAGTCGCACGAATACTCGGGCTATGCCAAATCTGGCTGATCGGTAGCGCAGCCAAGCGCGTTGCCAACGCCTGAGCTTGTTGCTGCCCTAAATCGGTCAACGCTCCATCGGGCATCGCCGATTCGCCAGCTTGATTGCAATACTGTCCATGGCGAACCAAATAGATTGTCCGTTTAGCCATCCAAACCCTCCTTTGATTGATCAGGAGCCTCAGCATAGCAAATTTTAGCCGACTGCCAATGATAGCAAACTGAGATCCTCAGCCAAAAAGAGCTAGCAAATGGATCGTACTTTTGGCTATTGACAGCAGCCATTAGCTCTACGATGATATGGAAATCCCCAAACTTGTTTCCATGGCGATTTGTTGGCGTTGTTTTAAGGGAATGTGTGATTATGCATATACCAATCCTTTCGCGCATCAGCACAAAAATTACCTTAGCCAGTGCGTTCTTGCTGTTTGCAACAATTTTGCTGGTGGTCATTGGGCTATTGCGTGGCTTTGCTCAAACGCGCACCGATGTAACCACCGCTAGTCAACATGGTTTGCAAAATCAAGGTCAGGTAGCCTTGTTTGATCTCACGCAAGTTGAGGCCAAATTGCTCAATGCCAACCTTGAGCAAGCCGCCAGCACGACTCGCCATCTAGTTAGTTTGTTTAATAGCCTTGATCAAGTTCCGAGCCTGAGCTTGGATGACCCATTGAGCCAACTCACAACTGGCCCTGCCAACAATCGTTTTGATGCTAACCCCGACCGCAAGAGCGATTTAGTGATTTTTGCCAATACGCCTGATAGCGCGTTACTGCGTCAAAACCTACGCGATTCGCAGATTCTCGATGCGATTTTCCCTGGGGTTTTGGCCAATTTGGGCGATGCGCTAGCAATTTATTATGTTAGCAACGAAGGCATGACCCGCTATTATCCGGTTTCGAATTTGCAAGATATTGTGCCGTCTGATTTCGATGTGCCCAACGAAAATTTTTATACGATTGTGGCGGCAACCCGCAACCCTGAACGCAAAACCGTTTGGACAGATATTTACTCGGATGAATTGGGCAAAGGCTTACTAACAACCGTCAGTTCGCCAATTTACCAAGGCGATCAATTTCGTGGCTTTATTGGTATCGATATTACACTCAATGAATTTTTGAAACAACTTGATACGATTCCACGCCCAGTAGCTATGCTTTTGTGCTTGATCAACAGGGCGATGTGATTGCTGCGCCCCAAATTGCGCTCCAAACATTTTTGAATATTCCTAGCTCGCAAACCCTTAGCCCAAGCCAAACCCTCGAACTTCAGATGAACCCCACCACCGCGCCAGCATTAGCCAGTGTGCTTGAGCGAATGCAGAATAACCAAAGCGGCATTCAAACGCTCCAGGCGAACAATCAAGAACTAGTGGTAGCCAACGCTGCACTCACCTCGATCAATTGGCATATTGTGGTGGTTGCGCCTAAAACCGAGATCACCAGTGAAGCCCAAGCGGTCACCGCCACAATCGAAACCAGTTCAGGCCGAATTGTTGGCAAACTGCTGTGGTTTTTGGCAGCCTTGACTATTATCACCCTGCTAGCGACTTGGTTGATCAGCAATCGGCTGAGTCAGCCAATCGTGGCGTTGGTGCAAAATACCCAAGCCTTAGCCGAATCGAATCAGTTTGTGCAGTTGCCCGAGCAAAGCAACGATGAGCTAGGATTTTTGGCTCGCGCCTTCAATCAAATGGCTAGTAAAGTTCAGTCAGCGCAACAAAGTCTCCAACAAGTCAATCAAAATCTTGAGCAAACCGTGCAGCAACGCACCCATGAGCTAGAACAAGAGCGCGAATCGTTGCAACAAACCCTTGATCAACTCCAACAGGCCAATAGTACAGTGGCCAAACTGACCGCGCCAATTATTCCGGTGGCCCAAGGCGTGGTGGTTGTACCAATTACTGGTAGCCTGAATACCGAGCGAATCGAGCAATTGCAACAAGCCATGTTGCGCACTGCTGAGCGCCTACGGATTCATACCGTAATTCTCGATGTGACCGGACTTGAAGTTTTGGAAGATTCTGCGACCTTTGTCCGCAGCCTTGATGCCTTGCGCTTGCTTGGTTCAAAAGCAATGTTGGTTGGGGTAAGTGCCGATTTTGCCCAAGATTTGATTCAGAGCGGCATCAATCTTGATTCAGTTACGACCATGGCCAATCTTCAAGCAGCTGTCCGAGCAACATTAAATCAAGCCTAGAACTTAACGAACCACATAATAAACCCCCGATCCATTTGGTATGGATCGGGGGGTTTGGTTCGATGCGGGTCTAGCGGTCAGGAATAACATCTAAGAACAAGGTTGAATAGGCCCGACCCAACTCAATTGGCTCTTTGAGTGCGCCCTGGGTTTGCAACATTTGGTGGGTAAACGACCAAAGATCGGGTCGCATATCGCCAATTTTGGTGTTCGCAGGCTTGATCAACTTCAGCATTTCAGTTAAGCGCCGTAGTTGGGCATCGCGATTGAGCTTAACATCGTAGGTCACAACATAATCAACCGCTTGGCTTGGATTAGCAATTACGTCATTCCAACCTTTGAAGGTAGCTTTGAGGAAACGGGTGACCAAATCGGGATTTTCAGTTGCCATTTTTTCGGTAGTAATAATCACCAACTCATAGCTATTGATGCCGTAATCGCTCATCAACATAATTGAGGGTGGATAGCCCCGCTCGCTTAATTCAATTGCTTCGTTGATATTCCAAGCCACCAACGCATCAATTTCGCCATCAATTAACTGATCGATACCTGAATCGAAGCGTGGTAAGGGCTTGGCGCTCTCCAAATCGATGCCTTGGGCGGTCAGCAAGGTATTGTAAAGCTGGGTTGCCCCGCCTTCCGAGACCAGCACTTTCTTGCCAACCAAATCTTGGGGCGTGCGAATATTAGCGCCAGGCAAGGAAAGAATCGCTAATGGGCTATTTTGGGTTAGCACGGCAATCCCAACCACAGGTTTGCCATTAGCACGAGCTTGAATCACACTATCGGCGCTGGCTACCCCAAAATCAGCGGCCCCACTACTGACTTTTTCAGTACCATCAATATAGCCGTTAGCATCAAAACCGCCTGCAATCAACTCGACATTCAAATTCTGCTCGCCAAAACGACCATTCTTTTCAGCAGCAAAAAAGCCCGACGACGAATAATCAAAAACCCAGTTCAACTGAAGCTTGACCGAATCCTTAGGGGCTGGGGTGGGGGTTGCTTGGCTCGTACTACAAGCAGCCAGTAACACCAGCATGAGCACACTGAGATAGCTTAACCGGCGCATCCTAACTCCTCGGCGAGACAGAAGCTTAACCATGGGCAACCTCCATGAACAAAAAAGCACTAAGCGCAATATAATCTAGATACGGGCTGTGTAAATGTCATTATTAGATCGACTAAAGTCCTTGTCAAGGTCTATAAGTCCTAGCCAAGCGCTAGGCGTATACCCTGAAGCAAGCCCAATTAAGTGTCAGATTTTTGGGCCTGCTGGCCCTCTCTACTACGGCAGATAATTAAGCTATATAGCTAGTTTGTGTTGAGTAGAAAGGATTTCCATGGCACACGCTCAAACAATTTTGGTAACTGGGAGCAGCAGCGGTTTGGGTCGGGCAATCGTCGAAACTTTGGCCCAGCATGGCCACACCGTATTCGCCTCAATGCGCGGGATTGCTGGCAAAAATGCCCAGGCCGCCCAAGAATTACGCGATTTTGCTAGCCAACATGGATTAAACATCGAGCCAATCGAGCTTGATGTAGTCAATCAAGCCTCAGTCGATCAGGCAATTGCCACAATTCAAGCCAAAGCAGGCCGCCTCGATTGTTTGATCAACAACGCGGGCGCTGGCTTGGCGGGCTTAACCGAGGCTTGTAGCATCGAGCAAGTTCAGCAATTATTTGATATCAATGTGTTTGGGGCATTGCGGGTTAGCAAAGCTGTTTTGCCATTAATGCGCCAACAGCAAGCAGGCCTGTTGATCACGATCTCCAGTACCAGTACCCAAATCGTTGTGCCATTTTTGGCCGCCTATGGAGCCAGCAAAGCTGCTGAAGAAATTATGGCCCAAAGCATGTTTTACGAATTGACCTCGCTGGGGATTGATAGCGTAATTTTGCAACTAGGTGGCTATGCAACCAAGTTTGGCACGAATATTCAGGTTGCCGCCGACCAAAGCCTGAATGCCGCCTATGGCTTGGCTGGTCAATTTGCCCAAGGCATCAGCACAGGCATTGTGGCTGGGCTTGAGTATGCTGATAATCCAGTTGACGTTGGCAATAAAATCAACGAAATTTTGGCAATGCCCAGCGAGCAACGCCCACGCAAATATAGCATGGGCGGTGGTTCACAAGGCCTGAATGAACTCAACCAACAGCTTGAGCCATTGCAAGCAGGTTTGATCAGCTTGATGCAGATGGAACCATTGTTGTTGCGCAGCCAAACTGCCAGCTAGCCTACTCGTTGAGAGTCGAGAGAGGCAGCAGGATTAATCCTCAAGCTCATTCAAATGCAATTCGATCCGGCGATCAGGCAAGAGCCACATAATTGCTACCGCCACATAGAAAAAGCCCGCCAAGGCTGGATGAATAAAAGCACAACCAATTGCCACAGTGTAGAGCAAGGGCGAGAGTTTACCTTTAAGATCACGTCCGATCAATTTTGCCAGCGAAGAATTTGGGCCTTGGCTGCGAATAATCGTGCCTTGCAAGACCCAATAGGCAACCCCTGCTCCCAACATCACAATCCCATAGGCGGCGGTAGGAATCGTGGCAAAGTGATTTTCGCCCATCCAGCCAGTCGTAAATGGCACAAGTGAGAGCCAAAACAACAAGTGCAAATTAGCCCAAAGTATCGCCCCATTGGACTGGTTGGTCACATGCAACATATGATGATGATTGTTCCAATAGATCCCGATATACACAAAACTCAAAATATACGATAGCAACACTGGCACTAATGGCTGAATATCAGCCCAAGTATCCCCATGAGGAATTTTCAACTCCAACACCATAATCGTCAAAATAATCGCGAGCACCCCATCACTAAACGCCTCTAACCGCTGTGTTTTCATCACCACTCCTGAATCTGGCTGGAATTACAGCTATTTGACAATTTTTGTCATATTGTGTCAATACCCAATCGACTAGGCTTACCACTATACAGGTTGATAGCGGTTACAGGAGGAATATCATGCATTTGAAGAAATGGTCGTTGATTGGAGCTGCATTGGTTGGTTTATTGCTCGCTCAGCCAATTACCCCAAGCACAGCTAGCCCACAAGCTTTGGATATCGCTACTAGAGGATCGATTAGTTGTGCCAGCCCGACGACTGATCGAATCGATTGCTTTGTGGTGGGCGATGATAAACAAGTTTGGCAACATTCATGGCAAAGCGGTTTTGGTTGGGGCACTTGGGTTGGTTTGGGCTTTCCCTATTTCACAATCGATCCAGGCGGGGGTGTTTCGGCGGTTGCGCGTGATGGCACGACCATTGATATTTTTGTGAGTGGCAAGGATGGTAATTTTTTCAATCTATACCAACGCACCTGGAATGGCACAACTTGGAGCGATTGGACGAGCTTAGGCGGGCCAGGCTCGTGGGATATTTACGAATTGAGCTGTACCTCAGCTTCGGCGACCAACATTAGCTGTTTTGTGCGAGCGAGCGACAACCACCTTTGGCAAAAAACCTGGAATGGCAGCAATTGGTCAACGTGGAGCGATCTTGGCACATTTGTTAATGGCGGCCCATTTAAAGGTCTCGCTTCAAGTAATTATAACGCTGATAGTATTCTGCTTTTTGCAATCGGCAGTGATGGTCATGCCTATCGTCGTTTTTACGAAAGCGGCACATGGAGTGGCTGGCTCGATGATGGCGGGCCAACTGGCAGTAGCTTCGATCAAGTAAATTGCCAGGATCAAGCAGGCAGCAAGATCACATGTGCCTTTACTGATACCATGGGGGACGTTTGGTATCGCACATGGGATGCAGGTTGGAGCGCATTCACGCAGCTAGCAACCCCGCCATCAAGTGCTAAGGGGGTTGCGGTAGCCCATTATTCTAGCTTGGGAAGGGTGATCGTTACCAATGGCTTTGATGGTAGGCTTTATCGAACATTTCAGCCAGACCCAACCAGCGCTTGGGCTAGTTGGCTCGACGATGGTCGCCCGCAAGATCTTCAAATCTTTCTGCCAATGGCGATAAAGCCCAACTAAGCCTTGAGCAAAGCAAAATGGCGCATATCGGCAACTTGTTGCTTGTTGCGTTTGAATAATTCTTGATTGTAGCCCACAATCAAAGCCAAAGCGCTAGCTTCATATTCGCTGTAGTCTGCATCAAAATACATTGCAGCCGCCAGCATGAGGCTAGCGCGATCGGTATATTGATGGCCGATTAATTGGCGTTTCGCTGTAGCCAACGAAATTTCGGTGACTGGCAGGCCCGTCCCATAAATCAAGCCAATCAAAGCTCCCACAATCCGTTGACAGGCAATCAGATCGGCGGGCTGGGTTTTGGGCAATGGCGCATTAATCACACATTCAACCAATTTTGGATAATCGCGCAGCCATTGTTGGCATGATTGAACTGCGAGGATAATTCGTTGTTTAGGGGTACAACGGCGGGCATCGAGATCGAGATGGGCATGTTCTACAACGCGGGCGGTGGCACGTTCAAAAACAACCATCCCCAAATTTGCGGCTGAAATATCAAGTGCAAGAATCATCGTTCTACTCCCTTATGTCGTGTAATAGGTCAGGAGGTCGCATGAATGGCAATAAACATATGGCAATGGGCATGGCTCTAGACTCAGAATCTCAGTACTAACCATTCGCTCAAGGGTTAATCCTTGGATGCTAACCCATAGGGGTGATATTTAATCCGGAATTGCCCCAAGTACTAGCCCTAGTTAGGTTGCTGATACGACCTATTGTCTTAGCTCAGCCTTACCAAAAGGATTACCACCAAACCTGTAATTAACCATGCAAGGCCTCAACGTTGGGGTTAGCGTGATTGTGGGAGCAACGAAATCGTAAACGCCTAAAACCACAAACGGCTCGCAAAATGGAGCCGCTTGTGGGAGAGAAGAGAGAGGAGAAGGTTTGACATGAATATAGCAAAACTAGCTTAATTTGTCAAGTAGCAAATCGCCTTGCACACTAGCCCAACGTTGTATGGTATCATCGAATGCCACATCCTACTAAAACACTACGCTCATTGCCACCAGCGATCATGTGGGTTAGGAGCACGCAACTATGTCCTTCGGAAGCGTTTTTATTGCCATGGAAGAATCCATGAGCGATCAATTGATTGATCAAGCTTTGGTGGAGATTCCAGGTTACCGCAAATTGCCCCTCACCAAGCAACAATTGGCTCAACGGGTGCTGATTACCGTTCATGCCTTCGGAATGGATTTGGATGAGGAAGAACCCCATTTTTACCGTACCCACCTCGAAGAAGGGGCTTACCAACGCGCCATGCAAGGCCTGCCTATCGACGATTTTGAGCAATTGGTGTTGCTCTGGCACCGCCGGGGCATCGAAATGCTTATGGCCAAATTCGAGCACCCAGCTGAGCATGTCGCCCTTTTACGCCAAACGTTAAAAGTTATTCAATCGGGGCTAGCTGGGTTATATCGTGGCTATGATCGGGCACGGATCGGCCAACTCGACCGCCAACAGGCAATTTTGAGCGAATTGGCGCTCCCGATTATTCCAGTCTACAAGCATATTTTGGCAGTTCCGCTGATTGGGGTCATCGATAGCAGCCGTGCGCAGCAAATGATCGAGCGTTTGCTCGATGAAATTACCACTCTCAAAGCTCAAATGGTCATCCTCGATCTCACAGGTGTACCATTAATTGATACTGGCGTGGCCCACCATTTGCTTAAAACCGTGCATTCGGCCCGTTTACTCGGTGCACGGGTGATTATCGTGGGGATTCGTGGCGAAATTGCCCAAACCATGGTCCATTTAGGCATTGATCTGAGCGAAATTACGACCCGCGCCAATCTCCAAGCAGGCGTAGAATATGCCCTCGCTTGTACTGGCTTTGCAATTCGCCCATTGTAGCGTGGGCAGGGAATTTGGATTATGGCTAACCAAACGCCGCAACACGATCATTCACATCAATTAAGTGCTTTAGCCGCCCGCGAACGCGAGTTGATCAAACATTTAATCGAACACCCCACGATTAGCAAAAATACCAATCATCAATTTGAGGCCGACCAAACCTTTGGTGAGCGTTTGGCCGATCGAGTAGCGGCGTTTGGTGGTTCATGGCCCTTCTTGATCGGCTTTTCCAGTGCTTTGCTCGGTTGGATGCTGCTGAACGGGCTATTCTTGACCAAACCGTTCGATCCCTATCCCTTTATTTTGTTAAATTTGGTGCTATCGAGCGTTGCAGCCTTGCAAGCGCCAATTATTATGATGTCGCAAAGCCGTCAGGCCGCCAAAGATCGGCTTGATGCCAGCAACGATTATGAAATTAATCTCAAGGCCGAGCTGGAAATTCAGCGCCTGCATAACAAAATTGATGATCTACGCGAAGCTCAATGGCACGAGCTGGTGCAGCTCCAACAAGAGCAAATTCGCTTGCTCAACCAAATTTTAAGCCAACGCCCTGAATAAGCACCCAACTCGTTAACTTTCCGGTTATGTTGCCTTGCCATACTGCTACTATCAATCCTAAAAGGCTTTCAATCCTAGGAGCAAGCAGATGGATGCAGCACTCAGAAAATCACAACGCCACGGCAACCTGTTGTTGGTTGGTTTGTGTCTGCTTTTATTATTGATTGGCATGCATTTGGGCTATCAATTGGCCCATTCCACCCAGCAACAGTTTCGTGCAGCTAACCCAGCAATTAAATGTAATTACCTTTGTAAAATGAGCATCAGCGAGTAAAAAATACTTTTGTGTGTCGGTTTAAAAGTAATCAATATCTCAATTTCAAGTTCAAATTAACTGTATTCATATGTGTTTAAACTGAAAATTGTTCATTTTAAGCTTCTCATTCAAATTTCTTGCAGATGTATTCAGTACTTCTAGCCTAATACCACATTAACCATTCGGTACGTCCTAAAAAATGACTAGGCCAAAGGAGCGGCTATTTTAGTTTGTGCTGCTACAAAAGTACTTGACTAGAAGTACTAACGCTTATTTCACAGAAGTACGGTAAATAGTTAACGTTTTGGTTGATTGTGTTAATTGCTTTTTTAATAAAAAATAAAGATATAAATTATTGATTTGGTTCAGTGAGCATCAGCATTACAATCAAGCACCACACTCGCGAGCCTTCAGCCATTGCGAGAGGTTTGTATGTCAGGTAGCACAATTCAGTTTCCACAAAAATTTCAAGGTATTTTCAAGCGTTCTCAAGCCAGCTTCGCCCCCCATCTCCAAGTCGCCCGCCAGTTACTCAATAGTCTCAATATTCCAGCGCCATTGCAACATGTCTGGGATTATGTAGTCGTGGACAATCCACAGCCATCGTTCATTCTACTGCCCTTGCTTTTTTTAAGTTTGGCTGAGCAATTGGGCGGCATTACACCAGCCCATCAACGGGCGTTGCCAGTAATTATGTTAACCATGGAAGCGGTTGCAGTGATGGACGATACGGTCGATATTTCCAGCCGACGTTCGGAGCGAGCAACCGTGCCTGCCCGCTTCGGCGTAACCCAAGCCACGCCGATTGCCACCAGCCTCACCGCAACCATCGCCGAATTGGCGGTCGAAATTGACCCACGTTTGGTTCAGCCAACCATGAATTTTTTGCGCGAATTAGGCGCTTTGCAAATTTGGGAAGTCGAACATAGCTACCCTGAGCAGGCTGAATGGGACGAATGGATGCAGCAACGCTATCGCCAAGGCCAAATTGCCACCGAATTTGCCCTCAATTTAGCCCTGATGTACCACCGCCAAGCGCCATTTCCGGCCACGCCTGCCTATTTCTTTGCCCAAATAATGCAAGATGTTGATGATGTCGTGGGCCTTTTAGAGCAACGAGTGCAATTCGGCGAGGGCTGTGATCTTCAGCGCGGTCGGGTTATTGCCCCACTGGCTGATGCGTGTGATAATAATATTCAGCTAGCTAGCTTAATCAGCCAGCTTTGGCGTAAAAAACAAGCCTTGTTGGCCGAATCCAATCAAACAACCTTCCAACAACTCAACCAACATGTGCTGGAAGCCGGATTAGCCACAACCCTTGATCGCTTGACCCAGATTGCCATAGCCTGCGAAGAACAAACACCGCCAGCGCTCCAAGCCTGGATGTATGATGTGATTTGCACTTTTATGGCTCGCCTCAGCGGCGTTGGCCTAGCGCAAACCCAAACAGCCTAGTGCTATGGCACGCCCACTGATGGCTTACAATCATGATAGTCGCGGCTATCAGTGGAGCAATCATGAAGGATGGATGGGGCAATTTAGCGCAATCATGGTTCAACGCCTATCAACGCATCGGCCAACAACTTGATCCATTGCCGTGGATTACATGGCTGATTGCCTGCTTTAGTGTGGGAGTCGGCGCTCTCGGCTTAACTGGCATCGATCAAACCGCGCCTAAACTCTTAATTTGGATCGATTTTGGCCTAGCGTTGTATCTGTTTTGGCTGGGATGGGTGGTCTATCGCCGCCCAAACTTGAGCTGGCCGCGCTGGCTGATTGTGCTCAGTATGACTTCAACCTGTTTGATCGCCCTCAGTATTGTCGAGCTTGAAAGCGCCGCAGTCGTCTTGGTGACCGTGCCAATTTTGTTGGCAATTATCACGACCGGACGTTTATGGCCAATTATTAGTTATCCGGCGTTTATGCTAATTGCGACACTGGTTCACCCTGCTGGCTGGAGTTTGTTTAACCCAGCGGTGATTGTGTTTAATTTGTTGTTGTTTTTGACGATGTGGCAATTGCGCAGCTCGGCCAGCCGCGCCACCCAAATTCAGGTGTTGGCCAAAGCCCAGCTTGAGCAAGAACAACAAGCGCGTCAATTTATTCGCTTTTTTCAGCACGAATTACGCGGCTATAGCAGTGGCTTAGAAGGTTTAGTACCAATTTTTGAGCGTTTTTTGGCCAACGCGCCGCAACAAAATGCTGGTATTAGCAGTGACGAAGCCTTGAGTGCCCTCGCCACCACAACCCAACATCTCAAGCAATTAACCACACAACTATTAATTTTAACTCGCGATGGGGTTTTACAACCCCAACAATTACAAACTCTCAATTTAGCCGAATTATTACAACAAATTGTCAATGAGGTGCGCACTTCACATCAGCTTGATGCTGAGCACCTGCGTTTGAGTTTATGCAAACAGCAACCAGTCTTGATTAAAGGCAATGATTTGTTTATTACTCTAGCCTTACGAACAATTATTCAAAATTCAATCGAGGCCAACCCAAGCTCAATCGCTGGACAACAGATTAGCCTTGAGTGCTGTACCAACAACGAAATGGCCGTAATTAGCATTAGCGATCAAGGCGCTGGTTATCCCAACGAATTGCTGCAACGGCTCGCTACCAATCAGATTCCGGCAGTGCTAGGCTGGAGCGGCAAACTTGGTGGCAATGGCCTAGGCTTGGCATTAATTATGCAGGTTGCTCGTTTGCATCAAGGCTCGGTTCGTTTTGAAAATCAAGCTCAAGGCGGCGCACGCACCAGTTTGGCCTTGCCGCGCATTTAGGCAATGAGCTGATTGGTAGCCCATGGCACGGGCAAGCCCACACACGTCCAGCCTGCGCCATGCAAGCGCTGCTGATAAATCCATTCGATGGCTTGGGCAACCTCGTTTTGGGCTAAATGCTTGCTGATAAAGCCATCGAAGCCAACCGAACGAAACAAGCTATCAACATCTTCATAGGCGCTCCAGCCAATGAGCAAGGCCTCGGGATGCAAGGCTGGGTGCAATGTGCGATTGGTACGCAAGCGATAAATAATATGCAGCGGCGTGCGCCCAACCATCGCATAATCAACCACCATCAAACGAATACTTTGGGCTGGATATAAATCGAGTTGACGTTCGAGATCGCCAACCGAACTAACCCGATCACAGCCATAGCTTAAATTGCGCAACAAACTCAAACGTTGATCGGCGATCGCTGCTTGGAGGCCTAAGGCAGCGGCTGGTTGATCATCAACAATTACCACATATGGTTGATTTGTAAGCTGCATACTGCTTTCCTTTCACGCCATTTTTATCAGCTTTACAAGGTCAAAACAGGCTTTTTGATTGCGGCTTGTGGCTGTAATCTTCCTTGTTCGCTTGATTATACTGTGATTCAATTACGAAAACTACCATCAATAGTCTGAGTATTTAAAGGTAGTTGGGCATGGCAAATTCTTGCAGCAAACGCCTTTTAGGCTGAGCCAAAGTTCAGTCGTAAAACCGATGCCCCGCCCCACGAACGGCCTATAATCAAGCAACAATCGCAATCGCAGCCTTGTAGAAGGGTCGTTATGAGCAGTGAAAATCCAATTTATCCAGTGGTAACGGGCCAGCAAATTTATTTTGCAACCCTGCGCCATGAGCATGTTCCGTTGTATGTACGTTGGTTTAGCGACCTTGGTATGAGTGCCAATCTAGGGTCGCTCGGCTTTGCTGCCACGCTTGAAGATGAAGAAGCATGGTATCAACAAGCGTCACGCCAAAACGCCGAACGCATAACCTTTGCCATCCATATCAAAGAAACTGACCAGCCGATTGGCAACATTAGTTTGTTTGAAATCAATCACCGTCGCCAAAGCGCAGCCTTAGGCATTTTGATTGGCGAAGCGAGCCAGCGTAGCAAAGGTTATGGCACCGAGGCTGTGCGTTTGATGGCTGAATATGGCTTTTTCTTCTTGAATTTGCACAATATCAAGCTTTGGTATTACGGCTACAACGCCCGAGCTGGCCGCGCCTACGAACGGGCAGGCTTTCGCGAGGCTGGGCGGGTACGCGGCGCAATCCCCTTGGGCAATCAGCGCTACGACGAAATTTTGATGGATATTGTGCGCGACGACGTTGATTTGCGAGCTATGAGTATGCTGGTTCCTGGGGCAAATCATGACTAAGCTGTGGCAGCCCAATCCTGCGCTGCTCTATCATCTCAGCGAAGATGCCACGATTAGTCAATTTGCGCCACGTCCGCATCCGCGCAAGCCCGAGCATCCACCAATCGTTTGGGCAATTCAAGGCAGTCTTGTGGCAAATTATTTGTTGCCACGAGATTGCCCCCGCATCTGCATGCGCTGCGATCAGCAGACCAGCCCCGACGATCAAACTCGTTTTTTTGGCTTGAGCAACGCCCAAACAATTATCGCAATCGAGCATGCTTGGCTCGACCGAATTCGTGCGACGACCCTGTATGCCTATGCGTTTGAGCAGGCAGATTTTGAGCTTGCGGATGCAGCGGCAGGCTATTGGATTAGCTTTCGTCACGTTGACCCAATCGCCATGCATCCAATTGATGATCTCTTGGGTCAGCTTGTCAGTTTGGGGGTTGAATTACACGTCATGCCCAATTTATGGCGTTTGCATGACTCGGTGGCCCAATCGAGCCTGCAATTTTCGATGATTCGCATGCGCAATGCCACGGCACGTAGCGAATAGGTCACCATGGGTAGTGCTTCCTCCCCCCAGCGGTTGCGCACAGCATGCTATAATGGGCGCGTTGTCAGCCATAAGGAGCATTCTCAATGATTGACCGTATTGCAGAATTATTAGGCGATGAAGCATCGTCACTCTTAGAACATCAATCGAAAACGATTAGCAAAGATTTGATCCATCAACCAGGGCCAGATTTTGTTGATCGGGTCTGGACTGCCTCAGATCGCAGTATTCCGGTATTGCGCAACTTGCAAAGCCTCTATGGCACAGGCCGCTTGGCCAACACTGGCTATCTTTCAATTTTGCCAGTTGACCAAGGTATCGAACACTCCGCTGGTGCTTCATTTGCCCCAAATCCTGCGTATTTCGACCCTGAAAATATTGTAAAACTTGCTATCGAAGGTGGTTGTAACGCCGTTGCTTCAACCTTTGGGGTGCTGGGTTCAGTTGCCCGTAAATATGCCCATAAAATTCCGTTCGTGGTCAAAATCAACCACAACGAATTCTTATCATATCCCAACAAGTTTGATCAAATCTTGTTTGGCACAATTAAAGAAGCCCACGAAATGGGCGCTGCCGCAGTTGGCGCAACCATCTACTTTGGCTCAGCCGAATCAGGCCGCCAAATTGTTGAAGTTGCCCAAGCCTTCAAGATGGCCCACGAGTTGGGCATGGCCACAATTCTGTGGTGCTACTTGCGTAACAACGCATTCAAGAACAGCACTACCGACTTCCATGTTTCAGCCGACTTGACCGGCCAAGCCAATCACTTGGGTGTAACGATCGAAGCCGACATCATCAAGCAAAAACTGCCTGAAAACAACGGCGGCTACAATGCAGTTACCTCAAAAGACAACCCATATGGCAAAACCGACAAGCGCATTTATAGCGAATTGACCAGCGATCATCCAATCGACTTGGTACGCTATCAAGTTGCCAACTGCTACATGGGCCGCGCCAGCTTGATCAACTCAGGTGGTGCATCGAGCGGCGAAAGCGACACCGCCGAAGCAGTCCGCACCGCCGTGATCAACAAGCGTGGTGGTGGCGCAGGCTTGATTTCAGGCCGCAAAGCCTTCCAACGCCCAATGGCCGAAGGTGCAGCCTTGTTGCAAGCCATCCAAGATGTTTACCTGTGCGAAGACGTTACCATCGCCTAAACATCGCGCAATCAGCCAAATCAAGCGAGTGCATAGCCTAGCTATGCGCTCGTTTTCAGTGGAGCACAATTATGGCATCCTATGATTATCGCACTCGACGCGGGGTTGACCCAATTAGTTGGCAACGCTTCGAGGAACTAACCCGCCAGCTTGCCGTGCAAATTGCCCCATGGGGACCAGAACTCGTCTTGGGGATCGCCCGTGGGGGCTTGTTTCCGGCCACCTTGCTTTCATATGCCCTGCGCCGCGAACTCTACCCAATTCGCTTAACCCGCCGTTTTGAAGATCAAGTTGTGCGGCGTGACCCATCGTGGTTGGTTAAACCACCCGAAAAAGTGCGCAATCGGCGGGTGCTGATCGTCGATGAGATGGCTGATTCAGGCCAAACCTTGTTGGTCGCGGCGCTGGTAGTGCGCGATATGGGTGCTGCTGATGTCAAAACTGTTGCGCTCTACGCTCATACGTGGGCTAATCCACGGCCAGATTATGTAGGCTTGTTATCAGATCAACTGATTATGAACCCGTGGGATCGCGAAATTTTGCAGGATGGTCATTTTGTGCAGCACCCTGAATATACGGCGGCAATTCGCGCTCAGGATGACGAACAACCATCGGAACAACCATAAAACTATAGTAAAGTAGGACTGTTGCGCTATAGGCAATAACGACAAAATCTACTACATTGCAGCATAGTCGTTAACTTTTTTAAGGATACGCACATATGCGGGCATTGGTTGTTAGCAGTTTAAGCATTTGCTTTACCATGCTCTTAGTGGTTGCCCTCTTAACCGCGCAATCATTAGCTGGGGTAGAGCAAGCCCAAGCACAAACTATCGGGGCGCAACAAGCCGCACAAACATTTCAGCATCACATCCAACAAACGGCGGTTAATATAGCCTTCTATCGCCTAATTGATCATGGGGCTAGTCGCATTCAATCCGCCGCCTCAATCAAGCCAATTTACATTCCAGAACACATTTTAGGGCGCTATCAACTGACTATGCAACGCTAATTGGCTTGCATGTAGCGCCCATTCCGTCGCCTGCTCCCATCAATTGCGGGAGCAGGCGGTCATTTTCAGCCGTGCAAACGCTCAAAATAGGCTTGCATCGCTTCGTTGTGCAAGGGAAACGCCAACACTTGCGGAGCATCGATCACCACTAAGGCTTCGGTTTCGCTGCGATCAAAGTCGTTTGGTACATCAGTACGACGAATCGGCTGGGCCAAGCCAAAAATCAAAATCATGCCATCGGGCGTGCTGCGCGTCCACCAATCGCGAATACTGTGCGGATCGAGCTGAATATTCGTTTCCTCGAACACCTCGCGCACTCCAGCAGCTTGCCAACTTTCATCGACGTTAACAAAGCCGCCAGGCAAGGCCAATTGACCTTTGCGCGGCTCGATTGCCCGCCGCACAGTTAATAATCCGCGCTCAACTGGCAATAAAATCACACTGACCGGAATTGGATTACGATAGGTCGAATTGCCACATGCGCTGCAAACGCGCGGAAATCCTTGTACCGCGCCAAACGCCGCCCCACACCAATGACAATGCTGAAACGCTGGCATGCAATCTACCTCATCAAATGCAGAATCTGAAGTTTAGCTTAACTGAGCCACGCTAAAAAAACAACAGCGTATCGCCACTGATACGCTGCTACAATCACCCATCATGGCCTAGCTTCATTACAATAAGGCTGCTCCATGGTCAACCAAAATCGACTGAATGCGCCCACGGGCGGTAGCAGGATCGTGAAGTTGGGCAACTGGCACTTCTAACCGGAAATGACAGCCATCACGCACTCGTTCATCGGGATGCCAATAGATCTTCGTGATATTCAGGCTGGTACGAATCGTGCGCATTGCACGCCATAAAATCGGGACGGTCGCTTCCACTGGTACTACAATAAATGCACTCGAATCAACGGCCATGCCGAACCTCCTTTGGGTAGAATCACCCGTGTGGTATAGGACAGATGTTTTGGCGATTGTAACGATGCAGTGTAGCAAGCTTTGACCAAGATTTCAAGCCCCTTGATCACGCATTTGGGTGATTAACGGGTGGTACTTAATCACCCATTGATAGTATAGCTATCTACCCATATTAATCAAGATTAATTTTTACAATTTCAGACTTATTCGCGCTGACTGCTCAAACAAACGTTCATGTGTTCGGCATGATCTGCCAGTTGTTGGCCTTGATCGAGGCTCAAACGCCAAATTTCTTGCACACATTGCCATCCTTGCGCTTGATAGAAGCGTTTGGCACGGTGATTACTAGCGGTTACATACAACTGTATCCGTTGATAGCCCTGTGCGCTGGCCCATGCTTGGGCTAGGTTAAGCAAGCTTTGCGCCACGCCAAGCCCTCGAACTTCTTGTACAACATACAATGCCAGTAACTCTGCCCAGTTACGATGCTTAAATAATGCTGATCCCTGCTGACCTGCCAGCATCAACAAACCAATTGGAGTTGAGCCATGCCATGCCAGCATCGTTATACCACGTTGATTCAGCGCTTGATCGATCAAAAATGTATGTAAGGCCTCGCGCCAATCTGGCGACAAGCTAAAGTAGTGATCAAGCGATGTGTTATAGTAGTGTAATCCTTCAAACAGTTGTGCAACCGCCCATTCCTCATGAGCTTGCGTCGGGCGAATTTCAAAAGCAATCGTCATAGCGTTTTGGGTATCCTTATGCCTGCAAACAATCCTTATTGGTTCTACTGATTATGCGTTGTTTTTGGATGCTTGCCTGCATGCAGCAAAAAGTAGGCCATTCCAAACTGGAATGGCCTAGAATAATACCAGTGATCGCTATGTTAATGGGTTACAAAACTCCAAATCGTACCATCCCAACCATAAGCTGCACCATCCAAGGCTGGGCAAGCATGGCCAAGGTAGCGATCAAGCGTGCTTTGCCAAAAGCTTAATCCCGCGCGATTGCTCGCTAAACAGCGAATCTCCCACGTCGCTGGGAAGCGATCGAACAACAGCCACGCTGTTTGCTGCGCCAAGCCTTGACCACGCGCATGCGGCTCGACGTAAAATTCAGCAATCGCCAGCGTCGTTTGCGGCAGCAAGGCATAGCGATTCAGCAGCACAAAGCCGATGCGCTGCTCAGCTCGTTCGATCCACAATGGCACGCGCTCGGCATCTTCCCAATAGCTCTTTAAATAGGGATACTCGCCGCTTGCTGTCGGATCAAGCTCAGCTAGATAATCAGCGATTAGCGCGGCTAATTGGGCTTGTTGCTCAACCAAAATTGGCCGTAGTTGGATTAGCTGCATAATCCTAGCTCACGCGGGCTTGCACTTCGTCAGCCACCTGCGGCGGATCGCTCATTGTAATGCTGATGGTTGGCGTGCGATGCCAATTGGCACAATCACGCAGCATCACGGCCAGATCGTCGTATAAAGCTTCGCTTAGCTCGATGTTTGGTTCCAAATGCAGGGCATGCACCCGAAAAATCCCAGCACTGCGCTCAGCCTTGGCATCAATCCGCCCAACTACTCGATCTTTCCAGAGAATTGGCAAGGTGAAATAGCCATAGCGTCGCTTGGGCGCTGGGGTATAGCATTCAAGCCGATAGTCAAACTGCCAAAAATCCAGCGTGCGTTGGCGATCCCAAATTAAGTTATCGAAGGGCGAAAGCATCGTCGTCAGACTGGGCGTGGGTGTTTGCTCCAACAAATGGCGCTGGTCATGATGAATATAGGCTGGAGTTTTCCAACCTTCCACATGCACCTCAATTGCCTTGCCTTCAGCCGCCCAAGTTTGCAAGCGTTCTTTGATGCCTGGTCGGCGTTGGCGAAAGTAATCGGGCAGATGCCGCTCGGTGGCAATCCCCATCGCCCGCAAGCCACGCTCACTCAATTGCTCGGCGGCTGCCTCAAAACTAAGCACATCGCGATCATCCCAATCGGGCACAACCCGCTCGGTCAATTCATAAACCCGTTGGAATTTCTCGCGGCGCACAATCATCAATTCGCCCATGCCCCAGAGGATATCGAGCGCCGATTTGGCTGGTTTCCAATTCCACCAGCCACCGCCAGCATGATCGGCTGGGGCTTCAAAATCGGCTGAACGCAACGGGCCACGTTCGCGAATCATGGCCAGCACACCATCAGCCACCGCCTTATTTTCCTCGAGCCAACGCCGCGACCTGTGCCAATCGTGGATATAGCGCAACATCGCTGGACGCAGCAAGGGAAATAATTCGATCGGCAAGAACGAGGCTGCATGTGCCCAATATTCAAATAATTGACCCGCCGGATATTGCAATTGCTCAAACCAAGCAGGATCATAATCACCCAAACGGCTCCAGAGCACAAAGTAGGGCGCACGTGCTACCACATTGATCGTATCGATCTGGACAATTTGCATGCGCTGGATGGTTTGTTGCAATGTGGTTTGATCAACAGTGTTGGGACGACGATCTAAGCCTTGGGCAGCAATTGCAATCGCCCGCGCTTGATCAAGCGAGATAGTCCGAGTCATACATCATCCTTAATTCAAACTCAACCGACACAACGAGGCCACATGTTGAGTTGCCACAGCAGATTAATTGGCTGACAGGCTGGCAAGATCAATCACAAAACGATATTTGACATCACTTTTGAGCATCCGTTCGTAGGCTTGGTCGATTTGGGTTACCCCAATTAATTCGATATCCGCCAAAACATTATGTTCAGCACAAAAATCTAACATTGCTTGGGTTTCGGCGATACCGCCAATCAACGAGCCAGTTAATTGCCGTCGCCGAAAGATCAAATCGGGGTAGCTCGGAGTTGGATGAGGATTTTCCGGCACGCCAACGAGGCAGAGCGTACCATCACGTTTCAACAAGCTTAAATAATCATCGAGATTATGCGCGGCAGAAACTGTATTGAGAATAAAATCGAAGCTGTTGCGTTGGCTGCGCATGGCTTCGGCATCTTTGGAGATTACCACTGAAGCGCCCAAACGCTCGGCATCAGCGGCTTTATGCGGCGAGGTGGTGAACAAAACCACTTCCGCACCCATGGCTTTGGCAATTTTCACCCCAATATGCCCCAGCCCGCCCAAGCCGACCACACCAACTTTTTGGCCTGGCTGGACGTTCCAATGGTGCAACGGCGAGTAGGTCGTGATGCCAGCACAGAGCAATGGCGCAACCCGCGCTAAATCCAAATGCTCAGCAATCCGCAACACAAAATGCTGATCAACCACAATGTGGCTGGAATAGCCGCCATAAGTTACGCCGCCAGTGTGCAAATCAGGGCTATTGTAGGTATAAGTGGTTTTCGGGCAGAATTGTTCTTGGTCATCGCGGCAATCGAAACATTCGCCACACGAATCGACCATACAGCCAACCCCAACGGCATCGCCGAGGTTGAATTTGTGCACGTCAGCACCGACTGCCACAACCCGCCCAACAATTTCGTGGCCAGGCACAATCGGGTAGACCGTGCCATCCCACTCGCTGCGGGCTTGATGTAAATCGGAATGGCAAATGCCACAATATAAAATTTCAATTTGTACATCGTTGGCAGTTAAATCGCGGCGCTCGAATTGGAAGGGGGCAAACGGAGCATCGGCGCTAAAAGCAGCAAACCCTTTGGTCGTTAGCATGGGCTTCCTCCTACAACAAAACATATGTGCAGTTTACCCAAAAAATGCTAACCGTGCATATGACCTAAGGCTTATTTTCACAGGTGCTTGTTTCGCTAACCTTACGTTATAAACCCCCTATGCTCGTTTAACGCCACAATTGCTCACAATGCCATTCATCGTTAGCAGCGGCGAGGCCTTGAAGTTTGGGCCACCAATAGGCCTGATCTGCGCCATCGATAGCATTTCCAATTGGTTCAAAAAGCATGTAAGCTAACATCAAACGATAATCGCTGCAAAGCTGTTGCCACGAGTAATCGATGCCTGAGCCGATTAAGCCTGCCAAATAGCGCCGTAACAGTTGCTCCTCGTAGAATGCGCGTTGGGTTGGATTCCAAAACGTTGCCAGCAGAGAAACCAAATCGTAGGTTGGTAAATTGGCCGAAGCAGCACTAAAATCCAAAAGGTAAGCGTGATCTTCTTGGGGATTTTTGGGGCAGAAAAATTGATTGAAGGCGCAAGCACCATGCACGAGGGTTAATTGGCGATGGCTACTGATGCGTGGCTCAAGCCAACGTTGCCAAAGCGTGGGTAAGGCAGCCAAGGTTGAAGCCAAACGATCATGAATTGCATCGGTGAGAATTGGGCCATGCTGAGCCAGAAATCGCTGCCATTCGGTTTGACGACGCTGCACATGCTGAGCATGCGCCACTGAATCGTTATACCAACAGTGTACTGCAAACGGCGAATTAGCCTCGCCAATCACGGGTGCTTGCCACCACGAACTATGCAGTTGAGCTAAACCATCGATGCACATGAAACGACGCTGCTCATTAGGAACATGTTCGCCAGTGATTAATAATTGGCGATCAATGGCTGGTTCATAGGTTTCGCTTAAATCGGCCAATAAAAGGTTAGAAACCCCTGAAACAGGATCGTAGCTAGCAGCAAAACACGGCACAAACGGCAAATGATTAAGATCGTTGGCCTGCGCATACTGATAAATTGCCACTTCATGAGCGCCATGCTGTTCATGATTGATTTTAAGCAGCAATTGACGCGGCGCTTTGATCGGCGTGCGAAACAATTGTAATTGAATATGACCAAGCTGCGAATTGGGCGTATGGGCTTCGATCAGCTGCATATGCTTGATCATGCCTGAACCCAACCAAGGCTGTAAGTGTTCGGTCAGCCAAGCCAACGAAATATCGCCCAGCGAATGCAGGATGGTCATGATCGCTCCCTTTGCCGCCTATCGATCAATTTCCGCGATACCTAACATTCATTTGCTGCCCACGGGTCGCATTGATCGCATAGGTAATTCCTTGTTGCAGGCTACTATGCGTCATGATCGAGCGGAAATCAACCCCCAAGGTAACCAAGGTTTGCGCCAATTCTGGCCGAATGCCAGTAATGATTACGCGTGCTCCTAGTAGCTGGACGCTGGTTGCGGCACGAATCAACAGGCCTGCCACTTGGGTATCCATCACTGGAACGCCCGTCACATCGACAATTGCGATTTGAGCTTTATTGATATGCACACCTTCGAGCAAGGTTTCCATAAATTGCTGTGCCCGCGCGGTATCAACGCTGCCAACTAACGGCAAGAGCACCACCGTGTCGGCAATCGGAATCAGCGGGGTAGAAAGCTCGATCAAGGCTTGTTGTTGGGTGCGAATAACTTCTTCGTGCAAGCGTTGGCGTTCAGCTTCAGCCTGTTTTTGGTCGCTAATATCATGGGCGATCATCGAGAAGAAGCTGGGTTGGTGATCAATATCATAATGACAGAGCATTTGATACATCACAGGGAGCTTTTGGCCTTGAGCCGTTTGTAGTTGATGCTCGCCCATCCACGAGCCATGGATTTGGGCATGCTGCAAGGTTTTGGCTAGCCATGTTTGCTCAGCTTGGTTGGGGTGTAAATCGTGCCAGGTTAATTGACTGACCTGATCGGTTGGCTCAAGTTGCAACAAGCGCCGCGCCGCCGGATTCAAATATTGCATCTGGCCTGACAAATCGGCAATCGCTACCAAGTCCGGGGTCGAACTTAGAATGGTATCAAAACGCCCCAACAAGGCTTCAGCTTGTTTTTGTTGGGTAATATTTAATAGCAAACCATCCCATAAAATGGCTCCATTGGCCAATTTCGTGGGCCGAGAAGCCCCTTGCAGCCAGTTTTCTTGGCCATTGATATAAACCCGACCTTCCCAGCGCCATGGCTCAAGCGTTTGAGCCGAAGTCATAATCGCCTCTTGAAAGCGCAGTCGGTCAGCTGGATTGACGGCCTCGGTCACGATGCTGGCATTTTGCATAATCGCTTCTGGTTCGAGGCCATAAATATCGCGGCTGCCAGTGCTGACAAATGGAAAACGCATCGTATGATCTGGCTCAAGCAAAAATTGATAGACCATGCCTGGTACATTTTCGATGATCCGTTGCAAGCGAGCCTCGTTATCGGTTAGGGCTGCCGAGGCCGCTACCTCGTTGCTCAGATCACGCGAAATGCCAACCGTGCCGATGATCGAGCCATCGTGATTGCGAATGGGATGTTTGGTGGTGGCAAACAGATGCACTTCACCGGTATGGCGCGTAACTGGCTCTGAATCGATCACCAAGGCTTGGCCAGTTTGAAACACCTGAGCAT
The DNA here is from genome assembly GCF_003512625.1 of Herpetosiphon sp. Lineage (NCBI taxonomy): Bacteria > Bacillati > Chloroflexota > Chloroflexia > Herpetosiphonales > Herpetosiphonaceae > Herpetosiphon > Herpetosiphon sp. The sequence continues at coordinate 66,270 of NZ_DOPT01000091.1, forward strand.
CATCGCGAATATATTGCTCGGTATAACTTGGTTGGTTAAAATCTGCGTCGATCAGATCTTGCAGCTGCTGGCTATCCATGCCATAGTATTCGCGAAAAGCGCGATTGGCGTAGCGAATATGCGAACCTGGGCCTTTGTATAAAATCAAATCGGGGATACTATCTAAAATCTGTTCGTAGATCGCGATCTGGGCACGCAAGTTGATGATGGTTTGTTGCTGGTCAATCGTCGTTTCATCCCGTTCCACATACACATCAGTCCCCATTACGTGCCTCCTCGATTTATTTTTTTGTAATTACTTTAGTGTCCCCCATGTGGGCTACCCTGCGCCTCCCACAAAGGTCACGATCTTATCTAGTACTTCTGGCGAATGGAGGATGCCACTATGGCCCAATTTGTTGGTCGCCAATAGTTCAGAGTTGGGCCAGTGCTGCTGCAATTCTTGACCATAGCGAAAATCAACCCGCAAATCATTGCGATCATGCACAATCAAAGCTGGCGGTAAATGTTCGGTTGGCATTGATTTCATGGCATAATGGCTGGCTGGTTGGCCAAATTGCCGTTGCAAGGCTTGCTCAAACAAACGCTTGAGCCGTTGCGATAAACCAAATCCATCGGCAAACGCCCCTGTCATATATTCGCCGCTGGTTGGTGCACCCATCAACACAACTCGCTGCGGCAAGCTAACCCCAAGCGTGCCTAGCATCCAAGCGCTGCAAGCCGCCCCAAACGAGTGCGCAATGATCACCTCGAACGGGCCAAGTTGCTGCACCGTCGCCGCCAAAGCTGCGCTAAAATCAGGGATGCTGGTGGTTTTGCCTTCGGAAGCGCCATGGGCTGGGCCATCGATCGCCGTTACTTCGTAGCCCAAACTTGCTAGACGTGGAGCTAAAGCATGCCAGCGGCGAGCATCGTGTTCCCAGCCATGCACCAACAATACTTTGCGCGAGCCAGCGCCCCAACGATAGGCTTGCAAACGCCGCCCTGCATGCTCAACATTCAAACGTTGGGCCGATTGGAGAAATTTTGAAGGTTTGGGGCTGGTTGCCCGCCGTGGTTGTAAAAAAAGCTGAAGCACCATGCGCCCAGCAAGTTGCGGCGCGAGATAGCTCAAGCCGCCAATGCCATTGCGCAATAGCCGCGCTTGCCATGGAAGTTTAATTGATTGAGTTGCCATATGTTCCCCTTAGAAATTGCCTATTTGCAAATCGCCAAACGCATGGTAATTATTGTAATGAGCAATGTTACCACTGTCAACATTGAGGTAGCTACATGATGGAAGAACGGTATCATCACGGCGATTTGCGCCAAGCCCTTTTGACGCTTGCCAAGCAGCAGCTCACCAGCCAAGGGATCGAATCGCTGAGTTTACGGGCGATCAGTCGCGAGGCTGGGGTGAGCCATGCAGCGGCCTACCGCCATTTTCCCAATAAAGAGGCCTTGGTGGCGGCCTTAGCCTGCGCTGGGTTTGAGCAATTACAAATATTCGTTGCCGGAGAAGTAGCCCAGTACAGCGAAGATCCAACTGAACAATTTTTTCAATGTGGCATTGCCTATGTCACATTTGCGATCAACAATGCCACCTTATTTCGTTTGATGTTTGGGGTTTCTGGAGTTGATCGTTTGCAATACCCCGCGACTCATGCGGCGGCTCAGGCTAGTTTTGGGGTGTTGGTTGGCACAATTGAACGCGGCCAAGCGGCGGGCTTGATTGGCTCCGGTGAACCACGCCAACTGGCATTTACGGCATGGGCTGCGGTTCATGGTTTAGCAACCCTAGCGCTCCAAGATCAAATCACACCGCAAGGCACAATCGATCCCGAGCGCTTGGTGCGTAACAGCGCAAAATTGCTTTGGCATGGCTTGAAATATGGGCAAATTTAGGCCATATGCGCATCAAGCCATTCAATAACTAAGGGGATTAATGTGGTTTGTTCTGGCTCGTTCAGCACTTCATGATACAAGCCAGGGTAGCTATGCAGGGTTTTATCTTGCGATTTGAACAATCCAAAGGCATGCATCGCGCCAGCAGGGCTAACCAAGCGATCAGCTAAGCCTTGCAAGAGCAGCACTGGCAAGCTAATTTCGTGGGCGCGTTGGTCGATCACTTTGGTTGCATTGATCATCGATGTGCCCATTTGGGCTTTGATGCCACCTTTGTAATTCAAGGGATCAGCCTTGAAGGCCTCGACTACCTTGGGATCGCGGCTGTTCCACTGGGGATCGAATGGGGCAACTGGTAGGTTTGGCAGAAATTTGCTAATAAACGCCCCAACTTTTACCACCACTTTGGGAGTTGTGGCATCAACTTTGAAGGCTGGGCCAGTCAAAACCAAGCCATGCAAATTATGTCCATAGTCCAACGTGTAGAGCGTGCTGATCAAACCACCCATGCTATGGCCAAGCATAAATAACGGGCCATTTGGCTCTTTATCGCGCACCAAGCGCACAAAACTGGCTAAATCGTTGACAAATTCATCGAAATGTTTGACCGTTGCGCGATTGCCTTGCGATTGCCCATGGCCACGATGATCAAGCGCCCAAACACTATAATTGGCCGCAACCAAGGCCTCGGCTACATGTTGATAACGCCCGCTATGTTCGGCGTAGCCATGCACCACCACCACGGTGGCTTTGGGCGCAGCTGGCCGCCATGTTTGATAAAAAATCGTCGTGTTGTTGCCGCCTGTAAATGTTGCCGTTGTATGTTCCATGCACTAGCCTTTCTGTTTTTAGGGATCGGTTGTTGGGGATCGGGGATCGGTTCTGCTCCACAAAGGTCACGAAGGATGCAACCGCGAAGAACACTAAGGTTCTAACCGTAACGATTCATTGAGCCGGCAATGTACCTAGCCCCCTCTCCCGCCCAGCGAGGCGAGGGGGAACCCCTCTATCATGACGATTGGAACGCCTCTCGCCCGCCGCAGTGGGAGAGGGGTCGGGGGTGAGGGCACGGTGGAACTGGTTGTTAACCTCATAATCTATCACATCTAACCAATTGTTCGATAGCCAATAGCCCAAAGCCGATAGCCATACTCCCCTATGCTCTGTGTTATAGTCTAATCTCTGACTCTCGATCCCCAGCCCTCGACAGCCGATCCCCAGTTTCTACAAGTTCTGCGTACACCGCCCGAATTTGGGCATATTTGCGCTCCCACGTTAGCTCGGCCAAGGTTCGCATATAGCCCTGCTGGCCAAGTTGTTGGGCTAAATCAGGGTTGGTCAGCAACTTGGTCAAGGCTGCTATAAGTTGAGCAACATTGCCATAATCAACCAACAAGCCTGTTTCGTTCTCGCGAATAACCGCTGGCACTCCACCAGCTCTGGCCCCAATCACGGGCAAGCGATACAACCAAGCCTCAAGATAGACAATTCCAAATGAATCGGTGCGTGAGGGCATGGCGAACAGCGTGGCAGCGGCCAAGGCATCGCGTTTGCGTGCTTGCGGCGCTCGCGCAAACACATGAATCCGCTGCTTGCTGACAGGATCAAGCGTTTCCCAAAGCTGCTCAAAATGGGCCATCGGCGTGCCAACCATCACCAGATGCTCGCTACGCCCGCTTGCCCAAAGCTGCTCCATCGCACGAATCAGGTCGAACGCGCCTTTTTCTTTGGCCAAGGTGCCGATATACAGCACAAACGGTTGTTGAATGCCAGTTTCTTGGCGAAAACGCTCAGCATCGCCGCCTGCCAATTCATGTGGCTCAACTCCCACCCCAATGCAACGTAGGGTTGAGCGCGAAATGCCACAATCAGCCAGATAATCGGCCTCAAGCGGCGTTTGTACGATCACTCGATCAGCTTGCTGCATTAACTTAATATGATGCGGCATCGTGTAATAGCGCACTAACGAGCGATCGCCAGGCACGCCTAAATGGACATATGGCGAAAGTACAAACGGAATTTTAGCTTGCTTGGCATATTTTAGCGCCGGAATCAGCATAAAATCTAAGGTAATGTTGGCTGCATGGATCAGATCAAATTTCCCAACTTCTTGGCTTAGGGCACGATTGAAGGTTGGCATGCGCGGCGTAATTTGACTGAGCGCCATCAACAAGCTGCCTGTGGCTGGCAAACGCCCAAATTCGAGCATTGCCCGTCGCAAAATTGGGTAGACCAAGGCTGGGCCAGGTGCACGCACGACCGGAAAGCGCCGAATCGTTACGCCATTGTGTTGCTCAGTTGGCTGATCGATGGTGCGTCGCCCGCTAGCCCAAAAATGGTCAAGATCCCATGCATTGCTTGTCCAAACATCGACCATATGCCCTTCGGCTGCCAACCGTTCAGCAATCACTTGGCAAACCTGCTCTGAGCCGCCGATATACGGGTAATAGCGCTGAATAACGTGTAAAATCCGCATGAATACTCGCTAACGGCCACAACCAGCAGGATTTTTGGCTTGGGCATACAGCCGATCAAATTCAGCCAAATAATGGCGTGCCAAATCGGGATCAGTAATAATCAATAAATTTTCATCGTTATTATTTTCAGCTGCCGCAGTAAAATTATACGAGCCAGTAATCACGATTTTTTCGTCGATAATCATCGTTTTATTATGTAAAATATAACAATTCGCATCACGTAAAATCGGGATTCCGGCATCTTCCAAAATGCCAAACTCCGAGCCAGTGCCATCGGCGTTGCGAGCTTCCATCACAACTTGAATTTCTAAGCCAGCTTCATGGCGATCGATTAAGGCTTGGGCGGTATCATCGTCGGTAAACGAAAATGCCAGTACATTGACCGATTGTTTGGCCTTTTTAATATAATTGACAATTTTCGAGCGCGGCTTATCGACTGGCGAAAAATAGGTTTCGATCTGCACCCCACCAGCCAATTTAATTACTGGGTTGGGCGTATTTTTGGGAGCTTTACTACCCAGCTTGCCAGCGAACAAATCCAAGAAACGCTGGCGATAATTAGCGACCAACTCAGGCACGGTGGAACGAATCATATTATTGTTGTTACGATAAACGTCGTTTACAACCAAATTCATCGAGCCAGTCCAAACAATTGTATCGTCAATGACCACGATTTTGTTGTGCATAAACGCTGAACGCTCATCCCACGTAATTGGGATTTTAGCTGCTTCCAAACGACCTGTCGTTTCGGCAACTTCCGGTGAAGCCAAATTTTCATCATCAACCACGAGCTGAACTTTGACTTTACGCTTTTTGGCGCGAATCAAGGCATCGGTCATCAATTCTAAATCAAAATCGAACGATGCAATATAAATCGTGCTTTTAGCAGCATCAATATCGGCAATCATCGCCGCATCAACCCCACCTTTCCGGCCTGCTGCTTTTTCAGGGTAGCTTGGGCGGGTAAAAAATACCTGATACCATGCACCTTCGGCAACATAGGCTTTATCTGGATCAAGCGCCGCGAGCACATTATTGGGATCGGCCATTGTTGGCGGGTTTGTGGGTGTCGTTGGCCCAGCCACGCTGGTTGGTTCAAGGCTAGTACTGCCAAGCCAACGATTGAAATAGCCCGCCTGATAGGCATAAACCAACCCAGCAATCACCAGAATCACGACAATTTGCCAAGGTTTGAGCTTCGTGGTCGATGTGCTACGCGCCATTATTCCAGCCTTTCGATAGTGGGTAGGGGGCAGGGGCTAGGGATCAGATTTTTAGCCACGAATTCCACGAATTCCACGAATTATTTAATTTCATCCCTCATAATTCATCCTTCATACTTTCCTCTGACCCCTATGTTTTATGCTCTATGTGTAATGGTTTATAGTGCAACGGTCAGCATGCCCTCACCCCCAACCCCTCTCCCACTGCGGCGGGCGAGGGGCACGAGCCATTGCTAGCTCAATAAATCATTAATAGAGCCTAGAGTATAACCTTCATCCTTCATCCTTACTAAATTATCCTCGCCAACCACGGCGGCGCTTGATCCGATGTGAGCGAGGTCGCGCATTTGCGCCCAACATTTGGCCCATGCGGTCAATTTTGGCAGTAATCAGGCTTTGCTTGGCGGCTTGGCCAGCCCCATCAAGCACATTCTGGCCAAGCTTGCTCATTTTCTCGGCCACACTTGGAATTAATTGGCTCAGCGCATTGGCTACCGCTTGGCCAGCTTGAGCAGCTGGCTCGGCAGTTTGCGGTGTTTCTGCAACCATCGCTTTATGCGCTTGATTCAACGCTGAATTGGCAGCCGCCAAAACCTCGTTGACCTCAACAATATCATCACGATTAGCTTGACGCGCCGCTTGGAGCACATCGGCCTCGGCCACCCCAGCCTGAAGTTGTTGCTCAGCCCAACGCAAAAGCGCCTTGGCCGTCACATCAGTCAAATTGTCGGTTAAACGTTCGTTGTTAGCGAGACGTTCAAATGCCGCTTGGCGATCAAGGCTCATTGGAATCCTCCTGTTGATCGATACCATTGGTCTTATGGGCGACGCACCCCAAGCACAATTATGCTACCACGCGGAATCAAGGCTCCATTATCGATTGGCTGACCATTGGCGGTTGCACTCACCACCGTATTTGCTGCGATGCTATCAAAATTGGGAATCAAATCTGGCCCTTGTTCATCGACAATATCGAGGCGTAAATCGCTGCGTGTCGCCAAAATTGCCTCAGCCTCAGCCCGCTGGCGGCCAATCAGATCAGGGAACATTACCAGATCGCCGACGCTCACGACCAATTCAATCTCGCTGCCTTGAGCCAATTTCAAGCCTGCTGGCGGATTTTGGCGTAAGACAAAGCCCGCTGGAATCGTTTGATCGGGCGTGTCGGTGCGCCGAACTTTAAAACCAGCCCGAATCAACGCATCCGAGGCGGCATCGAATTGTTGGCGGGTTACATCGGGAATTTCAACTTGGGCTGGCCCTAAACTTAAGGTAAACGGAATGACCGTGCCTTTAGCGACCTTGGTTCCAGCAGCAACATCTTGGCCGATTACGGTTGCGGCTGGCGCAAGATCGTTGCGTGGCTCTTTGCGTTGTTCGCCAAGCTCCAGCGATTTAAGTAGATCAAGCGCTTCGCTTTCGGTTCGGCCAACCAAATCGGGGACTTCAACCATTTCTGGGGCGGGAGTTGGCTCACCCGTTGGGGCAACTTGGGTCGGCTTATTTCCACCAAAAGCCTGGCTGATCGATTGCATCACATCAGTAAACATCAGCACATAGACCAAACCGCCAATTCCGACCAATAAGAAAGTGGCAATCACCCATAAGCCGCAACCAGATGATTGGCGTGATTGGGGTTGGTTCATTGGCACGGGATGTTGGGCGGCCAAGGGTGGAGCATAATTTTGGCGCGGGCGAGCTGGCGGCGCTGGTTGTTGACGGGGCGGACGCACCTCGGCAGGCTCTTGGGTTTGCGGCAAACGGCCAGCATTCGACGAAGGCACAGCCATGGTCGCTTGGTTGCCGCGCTCACGATATAGCCGCAACAACTCGGCAAACGCTCGCGCCGATTGTGGGCGTTGAGCCGGATCTTTTGCCATCGCTTGGAGTACAATCGCCTCAAGCTGCGGCGGAATCGACGGATTATAGCTGAGCAAAGGCGGCGGTGCTGCCTGAATATGCTGCAAGGCGACTGCCAAAGGCGAATCGCCACTAAACGGCAAACGTCCGGTCAGCATCTCATAGGTTAGCACGCCCAAGGCATAGACATCGGAAAGCGGCGTTGCGCCCAAACCTTGAGCCTGTTCTGGCGCAAGATAATCGGCAGTCCCAAAGGTTGTGCCTGGGTCGGTTAATGCCGAGGATTGCTTGCTTTTGGCGATGCCAAAATCGCTGAGCCGCGCATAATCATTGGTATCAATCAAGACATTTTGCGGCTTGACATCACGGTGCACCAAACCGCTATCATGGGCGGCTTGCAAGGCCTCGGCCACTTGACGCACAATCGCTAAGGTGCGGGGCACTGGCAAGGGGGCTTGCAACGAAATAATTTCTTTGAGATCGGTACCTTGGACATATTCCATCACAATATAATGCAGATCGCCCTCGGCCCCGATATCATAAACCCGCACAATATTGGGATGCCCCAATTGGGCGGCGGCATCGGCTTCGTGCTTAAAGCGGCGCAAAAATTGTTCGTCACTGGCATATTGGCCATGTAACACTTTAATCGCAACTGGTCGATTGAGTCGCAAATCGCGCCCAAGATAGACCGTTGCCATGCCGCCTTGGCCTAGTTTTCGCTCTAATTGATAGCGATTATTGAGAATTCGTGGTTGTTCGCTCATCGCCCCACTAATACTCCTCGTCGCTCAATGGCGACAGCAACGATTGCTCAGACGCATGCCAAATCGTAACATGCGGGTGCAAATCAGGCTCAGCTAGTTTATGTAAGTAACAACGCAAACGTGGCAAATGAATAATATCGTCGCGATTGTAGCGTAATAATAAATCTAAAGCGTTTTGATCGTTATAGTTTTCGTAGGCTTGCCACAAACGCAAGGCATCACGACCATCAAGCCCATGAGTAGAACGGGCAATTCCGATCTTTTGTTCAACAACTTTCAAGCCACCGCGCAGATTTTGCCGCCGACATTCGCGCAACAAATCGCAATGCTCAAACTCGCGCTTCAAATCTGCACCCAAGGCTTTGTAAATAATCGGCAGATCAAAACTTGCACCATTAAAGGTATAGATCGTTTCGACTCCTGCCAAGGCCGCATACAAATTAACATCACTAACCCCAGCGCCAACCAGTTGAACTGTACCACGCCGGGGCAAGTAAATCCCAATCACGCTAATCGTGCGCTGCCAGGTTGTTTCAATATCAAGATATGCGTCCATAATTTGCGAGGGGCTGGAGATTGGGGGTCGGGGATCGGATTAAATAATTAAGGTTATAGTCATTTATAGCTTAAATCAATATTCCCAAATTGGCTAAAATGACTTCGACCTTAACCCGACCTCCAACAACCGATCTCCGACCCCCAACATTACAACTCCAACATCTCGGCGACGTGCAAGGCGCGAATCAGCGAACCAGCTTTGTTGCGGGTTTCGAGATCTTCCAATTTAACATCGCTATCGGCGACAATCCCCGCGCCAGCTTGCATATAGGCTACGCCATCTTTGATAACCATTGTGCGAATAGTAATCGCTGTGTCAAGCGACAACCCGCCAAACGAGACATAGCCAACGCAACCACCATATGGCCCGCGTTGGCTTGGCTCTAATTCAGCGATAATTTCCATGGCCCGCACTTTGGGCGCACCAGTCAGCGTGCCAGCAGGGAAGCAGGCGCGTAAGGCATGCAATGGCGAGTAGCGCGAGGTATCCAGCGTGCCTTTGACCACCGAAACTAAGTGCATCACATGCGAATATTTTTCAATTTGCATAAATTTGGGCACGTGGACGGTGCCAGGCAGCGAAACCCGCCCCACATCGTTGCGCCCAAGATCAACCAGCATCAAATGCTCAGCCCGTTCTTTTTCGTCGGCTAATAATTCAGCCTGCATGCGAGCTTCGTCATCGGCATCGCGGCCACGGCGGCGCGTACCAGCAATTGGGTGGGTCTCAATAATGCCATCTTCAACCCGCACCAACATTTCGGGCGATGCCCCAATAATCGCCGCATCAGGCACATTCAAAAAGAACATGTATGGTGATGGATTGACCGTGCGCAGTGCTCGATAGACCGCAAATGGCTCGGCATCGGTTTCACGCTGAAAACGCTGCGATAACACCACTTGAAAAATATCGCCAGCCCGAATATATTCGCGAGCCTTTTCAATCGCGGTGCTAAATTCGCTAAACGATTGATTTGATTGCAATTGCTCGTTGAGTTCGGGTAAGCTGGGCGAGGCGGCGCTTGAGCTATAGACTTCGGGTGCTAATGGCCGTACCAATTTTTTGGTCATGGCTTCGATCGCTTGGTTGGCTTCGGCAAATTGAGTTGCCAAATCTACCGCCGAATCAAACACCAGTGTGCTCATAATTTTGATCGTATGGCGCACATGGTCGAAAGCCAAAACCGTTTTGACCACCATCCACACGCCATCGGGAATTTGCAATGGGCGCAGGGTTGGCGCGGGCAAACGTTCAAACGTGCGCACAGTTTCATAGCCCAAAAAGCCAACCGCCCCGCCCGTAAAGCGCGGCAAATCAGGTTGAGGCGCAGGGTTAGCCCGTTGCGTGCCAACCACCAAGCGTTCTAATTGATCAAGCGTCGTCAGATCATCAAAGCTGGTACGTTCGCCATTGGCAGTTTCAATAATACTTTGCTGGCCAAGGCCACGAATAATTAAATGAGGCTCACAGCCAATAAATGAATAGCGACCAATTTGCTCGCCACCCTCAACACTTTCAAGCAAGAAACTATAATGACCCTGAGCAACCTTCAAGTACGCCGACACTGGCGTTTCCAAATCGGCGACTAACTCACGATAGACTGCACATTGGGTGTAGCCAGCCGCAGCCCATGCTTGCACTTGTTCAAATGTTGGCGAAGCCATGAACGCTCCATAAAAACTATAAGAAGAGGGGTCAGGGGTCAGATGCCAGGGATTAGTTCGAGGAATGTAAAAAAAAGATCAATTGTAAAATCAGCCTAAATTCTGACCCCTAATCCCCTACCCCTGATCCCTAAATATAATACATCGGCGAATCGAGTTGCTGGTGTTTGCGTTGACAGAGATCGGCGATGGTCATTTCGCTGAGATGGCCTTCGATCACGGCGCGTAATTCGCCCCAAACTTCGCCCAACAAACCAGCATCAAAAGTATCGAGGCTTGCGCCTTCGGGTGTTGGCAACAATGGCCCTTCCAATACCAAAATAGCATCAAGCAAGCTAATTGCTTGGGGAGGGCGAGCCAACTGATGACCACCTTGAGGGCCACGCACGCTGGTAATTAGGCCAGCTTTGCGCAATGCGATTAACAATTGATTGAGATAATTTTCTGAGATAGCTTGACGCTCGGCAATTTCGTGGCTTTGCACCAAACCCTCGCCATAGTGCTGAGCCAAATCAAATAACGCTCGCACGCCATATTCACCTTTGGTTGATAATCGCATTCTGCCTCATTGCTGCTATATACAATCAATTCAGATAGCCGCCATGCTAGCATTAGGGGCCAGAGAAGTCAAAAGCGAGCCTTTTAAATTGGTCGCCACCATGGGCAACAGTTGGGCAGTTGCTCCGATTGAATTGCTTGCTCAGTTTTACATTCAACATAGCCATTAAAAATACAATTGGCACAGCAGCGCACATGCACATGGCAGCGCCAACAAAAGGTCGCACTAGCATACAATTGGGCATCGCAGGCATAACAACAGACTGGCAATTCAGCCAATTGGCTCAAACTCAATGGCTCAGGTGGGTTCCAAGGCGGCAATGGCTCTGGTTCGACCACCATCGGCTCAAGTGGGCCGCGCAAGCTGGCCAAACCGCGAATCGCTGCATGATTATAAGGATTGATCGCCAGCACCCGCTCCAAGCAGGCAATTTGCTGTTCGGGCAGCTCAACCGCGCCACTCAGCCAGAGCAAGGCGATTTCGTTATAGGGTTCTAGGGCTAAAGCTTGGGTTAAATAAACTCGGGCGCTGCGACGGTCGCCAGCATATAACGCCGCCACCGCTGTTTCCAGCAGCAATGCCGTTTGATTTGAAGTCATAGCTTGCGTCCCTCTCTATGACAGGTTAGGCTGGATCGAGGGCTGCTAACGCCGCCATAAGCACTGCATCCTGCTCAGGTAGCACAGTCCGCAGATCAAGGATTAGGCGCTGCGCTTGAATTCGACCAACAATGGGTGGGTCGTTGGCACGAAGTTGTTTGCTCAAAGCTTCAGCCATGCCGTCAAGGGCTAGCCCTCGGCTTGGCAAGCTTGAACCAGGCAGCGAACCACCGCCAATGGTAGCATGAGTTGCCACAAGTTCGGCAGCGGGGTATTGCGCCAGCAGCGGTAGTGCGCGTTGTTCTAATTCATCAAGCGAACTGGTGACCATGCGCCAGATTGGAATTTCGCTGCTCGCTCGCTGGGTTTCATAGGCCAAAAGCGTGGCACTCAAGGCGGCAATTGTCAATTTATCAACTCGTAGCGCCCGCAATAATGGATGTTTGCGCAGTTGATCGATCAGCTGGCGTTTGCCGACAATCAACCCTGCTTGCGGGCCACCAAGCAATTTATCGCCGCTGAACACTACTAAATCAGCCTTGGCTTGAACCATCATGGCAACTGTTGGCTCGGCTACCAATCCATAGGCCTGGGTATCTAACAACGCACCGCTGCCAAGATCGCAAATTAAGAGCTTTTGATGCTCATGGGCGGCTTGGGCTAATTCGGCCACACTTGGCTCGTGGGTAAAGCCCAGCACCTGAAAATTCGAGGCATGGACATGCAATAACGCTGCGGTTTGGTTGGTGATCGCCGCCGTATAATCGGGCAAATAGCTGCGATTGGTCGTGCCAACATCGACTAAAATGCAACCACTTTGGCGCAAAATATCAGGAATTCGAAAGCCGCCGCCAATTTCAACCGCATGGCCACGACTCACAATTACTTCCTGCCCTTGGGCAAAACAACTCAAGCAAAGCAACATTGCCGCCGCCGCATTATTGACCACTAATGCCGCTTCGGCTCCGGTTAAGCGTTGCAGTTGTGGCTCCAACAGGCTATTGCGTGAACCACGCTCGCCTTGCGCCAAATCGTATTCGAGGTTGCTATAGCCAGCACTGGCCGTAATTATGGCCTGATGGGCAGCAGCACTGAGCGGTGCACGCCCAAGATTGGTGTGTAAAATCACGCCTGTGGCATTGATCACGTGGCGCAGTGGTGGTTGTTGACGTTGGAGAATTAAGTCCACCGCATGAGCCACAATTTGTTTAGTTGATGGAACAGCAGCGTGAGAACGAATCGCGTGGCGAGCCTGCTCAAGGCTGGTTCGGGCGGCCTCAAGCAACCATTGAGCAGGCAGTTCGGGGAAACGCTCGGCCAACAGGCCAATCAGCCCATGTACCGCTGGCAAATTGCGCAAACTCAAGCCAACCTCAGGAGATCGGCGACGGCGCAGGCCGTGGCAACGGATAAACCACAGTTGGCTCAACCCCAGGATTCGTCACGGTTGGTAGATCTTGGGTTGGCGCAACGGTTGGGCCATTGGTTGGAGTTGGCGGTGGCACGTCAGTTGGCGTTGCTTGAATTGGGGTTGGCTCAACTGGCGTGTTCGATGGCACAACCGTCGTTGGTTGGGTCGTGCGCGTCGGCGGCACAGTGCGGGTTGGTTGGGTGGTGCGCGTCGGTGTATTCGATGGCACGGTTGCGCTTGGCTCAGGCGTGATGCTGGGCGGCTCGGTTGGCGCATCGGTTGGGGTTGGTTCGGGTGTATTACTCGGAACCGCCGTAGGAATTCGCGTCGATTCGGGCACAAATGGCCCTGATAAGCTGCTGGTTTGGGTGGCAGTTGGCAACGAAATCAAACCGCGATTGCCTTGACCAATTCGTTGCCAAAAGACAATCCCCAAGACAGCTAGGGTTATAATGATTGCTACAGGGTAAATAATTTTTAAAGGATCGCTGGTTGTGGCCGTGCGCATCACCGGACGGGTGCGCATGCGAGGCCGAGCAGCATTACTACTGCTTGGCGGCGTTGGGCGTGGGCGTGGCTGAGCCGGAGCAGCTTGAGGCCGCGATTGAGCACTCGGCGCAACCCGAGCCGTTGGATTCGGATTGCTTGGGCGGGGCACAGGTTGCGGCACAGGCGCGGCAGGTCGCGCTTGCGGCTGAATCGAGCCAACGTCGGTTTGGGCGTTCGGATCATGTTGGCGTTGCAAGGATGGCAGCGCATTCATCGCCACGGTAGCCTTGCCAGCCGAAGAACCAGCTGGAACCGCCAAGCCGCGCAAATCGTCTTTGCTAGGAATCATAATGCCAGCTCGACCGGAGAGCGTGCGTAAGGCATCGATAAAGGCAACTGCCGAAGGCGGGCGGTCGCTTGGTTGCTTGGCCAATGCTCGCTCAAAGACCTTATCGAAAGCCGCAGGCAAGCCAGGCACAAGGCTGGTGATCGCTGGCGGCGGCGTGTAGGTGTGAGCAACCAGCAACTCTGGAACCGTTCCAGTAAAGGGAACTTGGCCAGTGATCACTTCAAACGCCACAATTCCTAAAGCATATAAATCGGAGCGGCCATCAACCAACTGCGCCGAGGCTTGTTCAGGGGCAATATATTCTGGCGTGCCCATAAACATACCGGCGCGGGTTAGACGCTTATCATTAACAACTGGTGCTTGAGCAATGCCGAAGTCGGTTAATAACACCCGACCATCGGCATTGAGCAAAATATTGTGGGGTTTGACATCACGATGGACTGCTCGCTGCGAATGGGCATAATCTAAGGCCTCAGCCACGGGCATTAACAACGCCACGGCGTAGCCCAACCCAAGCGCACCTTGTTCATCGATGACTGCTTGGAGCGAACGCCCAGCAATATATTCCATGGCGATGTAGGGCAAGCCTTCGGCCTCGCCAACATCAAAAATGGTTACAATATTAGGATGATGCAAATTGCCAGCGGTAATCGCTTCGCGCTCAAAGCGCTGGCTCGATTCGGGGTCACTCGCCAGCTGAGGTGCAAGAATTTTAAGTGCAACCGTTCGTTGCAAAGTGGTATCAGTCGCACGAAAAACGCGGGCCATACCACCGCGCCCAACTTCGTTGTGCAAAACATACTTGCCAAATTGGCGACCATTCCAAGAAGTCAAACGCCCGCTCCTTGCGCCTCTAGCGCATTCAGAAGCCCTATGTTAGAATCGCGTCACATTCTATCATAGCCCTTTTGCTTTGTCTCTGACTAAGACTCTAGCATACCATACCACGCCTCTCCATGCATCGTGTGTTTGAGGAGGAATTTTTTATGAGCGATCAGCCAGTGCCATCGCTAACAATTAAGAACCAAGATGTGCCACCGCGACTTATGTCATGGGAACAAACCATTCTCACCATCGGACGCGATGTGGCCAACGATATTGTCATCGATCATCGTTTAGCATCGCGCCGTCACGCCCGCTTGGAACGCGATGAAGCCGGCTGTTATATTCGCGATCTCGATAGCACCAACGGAACTTATTTAAATGGGGTTAAGGTCAATGGCCTCGCACCCTTACGCAATAACGACGAAGTTTGGGTCGCCGATACGGTGATCATTTTTCGCGATCCCGAAGCAACTATGAAAGGCACGCCGCCGCCTGTGGTGATGCATCGGATCGCCACCCAAGATCAAGCTGAATTGCACGTTGATAGTGCTGCCAAGGAAGTTTATGTGCGGGGTAAACGGCTTGACCCACAACTCACCGCCAAGGAATTTCAGCTGCTAGAGCTGCTCTACAATCGCCGTGGCGAGGTCGTGAGTAAAGAGCAAATTGCGATTGGCGTGTGGGATTATGAGGTCTACGATTACAATGCCATCGACGCTTTGATCTATCGTTTGCGCCAACGCATCGAGATCGATCCATCTGCGCCACGCTTTGTGCTGACTGTGCGCGGCTTTGGCTATAAATTGAGCTTAGATTAAAGCCCTCACCGCCTTAGCCTCCTCCTTACGAGGGTAGGTTTTTACTCGTTTTCCGTTGTGAACCACCAATCCTGTGGTTCATCAATGGATGAATGATAGTGTATTCATGTCCTTGAGGGGGTGCAGGG